>NZ_JBTLRD010000010.1:0-180284 GCF_054584775.1 Polaribacter litoreus
CAAAAGCTTGCCTATTTTTACAGAAAAAAATTAAAGGATAATTCAATTAAAATTACTGAGGTTACTAGAATATTTGAATTAAACGATATCCCTATTCTAATAAAAGAACAAATAGAAGATTATACAGAAAAAGCGTTTAGTACCTTATTAAAAATGGATATCAGCGAAGCCAATAAACAAAATTTAAAGAATTTAGGCTTATGGTTAATGAACAGAACGTGTTAATGTATAAAATAAGTTGCTAATTAAGTAAAAATAGAGTAATTAAATTAGTTCAACATCTACACAAATAAGCAATATCTATTTTTAGATAAGCTATTAGTAGCAATTAATTTTATACGGTGTTGGCAACAGTATTTTTATTAGTTGTTATCATTTCCTTTATTAGCACGATTATTTTTTATTAATCTTTAAATTATTGTGTTATGGTTGTAAAAGTTGAGGATCCACACAAGGATAGAAAAACTAAATTAAAAGAAGCTTTAAAAGGACTTTCTTATTCAGAAGCCTCTAAATTATTGTATGAATTTGAAAAAGAACTTACATCTGAATTAATCATCTAATTTAGAGTTAATCTTATTCAGAGTTTCTGATATTTTTTCTAAGTTCTCATTTAAATCACTTAAATGAGTGTTTGCTTTATCAATAGATGTTTCAACTCTATTTTTTAAATCTGTTAATTCATCTTTGATTTCTTTTAATTTTTTTTCCGACATTTTATTTAATTTTTAATTGTTTGTGTTTTCTTTTTTAAAATGTTTTTCAAATAAACCTAAATCTATTCCTAATGAAGAATTAGATGAATTTGATAGACGTTTTGGTTTTATGTTAAAAAATAATTTAGATAGTGTAGATTCGTATAATATGGTTAAAGATTATTTTTATTCAAATCAGAAATAAATTTTTTATTATGTTCGATTTTATTCATTCTTATTTATTAGAGAATAACTTTCAAATTAACAAAGAAAGTACAGCTATTATTTATTATAAGTACCTTTCAGATGTTGTTACTGATAGTGGAAAAAGAAATAGGTTTGAGGTTTTAATTCAAAAAGACAATCTAATTACTATTTCTCAAACTTTAGAAAACCATATAAAAAACTCGGAATCTCATTCTATTATTTGTCGTGATTTTTATGTTAAAAAAATAGAGGATTTAAAATACTTATTTTCAAGCAATCTTTGTTCTGAATATTTACTTTCGTGATTTTATATGAATTAATTCTCCAGACACAACAAGTCCAAATCTTGTTGTTAAAGCTAAATAATCATTAATATTTCCTTTTACGGGTTTTCTTTTTATACTTCCTTTATATTTAAGTAATTCATATTTCACTATAGATTCTAATTGATTTAAATAATTTTCTCTTGAAACTAAACTTTCTTTTTCTTTTGTTATTTCGTTGTTTAATAAACTTTCAATAGAATCAAAATGATATTCATTTTCAGAATATATATCTATTTTATCTTCTAATGATTTAAGCCTTTTAATTTTTTCATCTTTCTCTATTTCCATTCTATTTCTTTTTTATATTGTTGCCAACTGTGTAGTAAAACCCTTTCTTTTTCTCTTTTTTAAAATAGCCTTTTAATTTAAAGATATTTAAAAAATGAAAGTTTCCATTTAAAACACAAGAAATTCTAAATTTATTTGCAAATAATTTAAAATAAATAGTACATTTGCAAACCAAAATTATAGGTCCTATAGCTCAGTTGGTTAGAGCACCTGACTCATAATCAGGTGGTCCATGGTTCGAGTCCATGTGGGACCACTTTTTAAAACTCAACTAACTTATTATTAAGGGGTTGAGTTTTTTTATTGTCATAAATCCCCACTACATTTACCACATTAAAAAAAAGGTACTCTTACTATAAAGTTTATTCTAAGAAAAATATTTCATTTTAAAGCAAAAATTTTTATCTAAAAAAAATAAACGAGCATTTTAGGAATCATACAAATTCAACAAAATTTATAAGAATAAAAAACTACTTTTATCACGTTTTAAACGATAAATTATGACTAAAAAATCGGATAATTTTTTTGAAAAAGTTTATGTTGTAGCACGTAAAATTCCTTTTGGACGCGTTACAAGTTATGGAGCCATTGCCACTTATTTGGGTGCTGCAAGATCAGCAAGAATGGTAGGTTGGGCTATGAACAATTCGCACACACAATCAGAAGAAGTTCCTGCACACAGAGTAGTCAATAAAAAAGGATTGTTAACAGGCAAACATCATTTTAATGGCACCAATTTAATGCAACAATTACTAGAAAGCGAAGGCATTGTTGTTATTGATAATCAAATTCAAGATTTGGATAAAGTTTTTTGGAATCCTTCAGAACATTTGTCTTAATATCTCCTAATTTTTTAAAAATTTAGTAATAATTGCAACCTATCAATCCATAAACAAACATAATTTATTTACTTTATTTTATAATTTGTAAGGCGTATCTTTGTAGTGTAGACTAAGTAGTAAACTAAACGTTACTTACAACTATAGATAAAAGCCAAAAACGAAGGAATGAGTTTTAAAAAACAAGATATATACAACGCATTAGAAACGATTACAGCTCCTGGAGAAGGTAAAAGTTTGGTAGAAAATAATAATATTAAAAATGTAGTTATTTTTGGTGATGAAGTAAATGTAGATGTTACTATCAGCAACCCAACTTTACAAGCAAAAAAGAAAGTTGAAGCTGAAATTACCAAAGCCATTAAAACCAATGTTGATGAAAAAATTGACGTAAAAATCAATTTAAAAGTAGAAAAAGCAGCACCAAAAGAAGATCCGAATTTAATTAAAGGAAAACCAATCCCGAATATTAAAAATATTATAGCAATTGCCTCTGGTAAAGGAGGTGTTGGTAAATCTACAATAACCTCTAATCTTGCTATTTCTTTAGCAAAAATGGGGTTTAGTGTAGGGGTTTTAGATGCAGATGTTTATGGACCATCGCAACATATTATGTTCGATGTAGAAAAAGAAAAACCACTTTCTGTAAATGTAGATGGTCGTTCTAAAATGAAACCGATAGAAAATTATGGAGTTAAATTATTGTCTTTAGGCTTTTTTACAAATCCAGATCAGGCTGTAATTTGGCGAGGACCAATGGCATCTAAAGCTTTAAAACAATTAATTTTTGATGCTGCTTGGGGCGAATTAGATTTCCTTTTAATCGATTTACCACCAGGAACAGGAGATGTACATTTGTCTATTGTACAAGCTTTACCAATTAATGGCGCAGTTGTAGTTTCTACACCACAAAACATTGCATTGGCAGATGCTAAAAAAGGAGTTGCAATGTTTCAGCAAGACAGCATAAAAGTTCCTGTTTTAGGAATCATAGAAAATATGGCATATTTTACGCCAGAAGAATTACCTAACAATAAATACTATATCTTTGGTAAAGATGGTGCAAAAAACCTTGCAGAAGATATAAATACAACCTTTTTAGGAGAAATACCTTTAGTACAAAGTATTCGTGAAGCTGGAGATGTTGGGCATCCAGTAGCTTTACAAGAAGATACTGTTTTAGAAAAATCATTTAGCGATATTACCAAAGAAATGGTAGCTCAATTATTAAAAAGAAATGCAAATTTACCACCAACAGAAGTTGTTAGAATTACAACAATGAGTGGCTGTAGTGCAGTAAAAAAATAATGTAAAATGACAGCAGAAGAAACACATAAAAATGTAGAAAAAGCGCTAGATGAAATTCGTCCGTTTTTAATGAGTGATGGTGGTAACATAAAGTTACTTTCTATAGAAGATGCCATTGTAAAAGTGCAATTAGAAGGCGCTTGTACAGGATGTTCTGTAAATCAAATGACCTTAAAAAATGGTGTAGAAGCCACTATAAAAAAATATGCACCACAAATACAAGAAGTCATTAACGTAGCTTAACCTTGTGTGACTTTTGTCACATTCCATATAAATTTGAAAACCTATTTTTGTCCTTTTATTCAAGGAAAATGATTTCAACAGATATACTTATTATAGGTGCAGGACCCACAGGGTTGTTTACCGTTTTTGAAGCTGGTTTATTAAAGCTACGTTGTCATTTAATTGATGCTTTACCTCAAGCAGGTGGGCAATGTTCAGAAATTTATCCTAAAAAACCCATTTACGATATTCCTGCTTATCCAGAAATTTTAGCCGGAGATTTAACAGACAAATTAATGGAACAAATTAAACAATTTGAACCTGGTTTTACCTTAGGAGAAAGAGCAGATACTATTGATAAACAAGAAGATGGTTCTTTTATTGTTACTACAAATAAAGGCACAAAACATCATGCAAAAGTAGTGGCAATTGCTGGTGGATTAGGTTCTTTTGAACCAAGAAAACCACCTATACCTAATATTGCTAATTTTGAAGATAATGGGGTTGCCTATATTATTCGAGATCCTGAAGTTTATAGAAATAAAAAAGTAGTTATTGCTGGGGGTGGAGATTCTGCTTTAGACTGGTCTATCTTTTTAGCTGATGTAGCTTCAAAGGTTACTTTAATTCATAGAAGAAACGAATTTAGAGGTGCTTTAGATTCTGTTGATAAAGTGCAAGAATTAAAAGATGCTGGAAAAATAACTTTAATTACTCCTGCAGAAGTAAAAGGAATTATAGGAATTGATAAAGTACAAGGCGTTTCTGTGCTTAAAAAAGCAGAGGAACCATTTACCATTGAAACCGATTATTTTATTCCTTTATTTGGTTTATCTCCAAAATTAGGACCAATAGCAAATTGGGGCTTAGAAATCGAAAAAAATGCCATTAAAGTAAACAATGCTTTAGATTATCAAACCAATATTCCAGGAATTTATGCCATTGGCGATGTAAATACGTATCCAGGGAAGTTAAAGTTGATTTTATGTGGTTTTCACGAAGCAACTTTAATGTGTCAAAGTGCCTACAAGCGCATTTATCCTGATAAAAAATATGTGATGAAATATACTACTGTTGGTGGTGTAGAGGGTTTTGACGGAACTAAAAAAGAAGCACCAAAGGCAGTGATTAAAAAAATTGAATAATCGATTGATTTCTATAGACCTTTCAAGTTTTTAAAACCTGAAAGGTCTATTATCATAAGTACTATTAAGAATGTCTTTTCGACCTTGTAGAGAAATCTTTAAAATTTAGATTTTTCGACGCTATTGCATTCCATTAAAAATGATTATTTATACTTTAAAATAAATTGCTTAATTTAAGCATAAATTAAAATTTTGGTTGCGTTAACTTCAATACATTTTACTCCTTTTATGAATGGATTGGGGTTGAGTATTTTGTGTAAACTACTTTACTCTACTCACAGTTAATCCGTCTCTAATAGGCAGTAAAACCGTTTCTATTCTATCATCTGTATTTAGCAAGGCATTATAGGCTAACAATATTTTTGTGTCTTTGTCTTTAGGATGTAACTCTTCTACAATTTTTCCACTCCAAAGCACATTATCAGATAAAATAATTCCTCCAGGATTCATTTTATCAATAATTAAATGAAAATAATTAATGTAATTTGATTTGTCTGCATCAATAAAAACCAAATCGAAATTCTCTTTTAGTTCTGGGATAATTTTTGTGGCATCTCCAACAATCTGTGTAATTTGATTTCTAAAACCCGATTTTTCGAAATACTTATTTTGTAAAGTCTCTAATTCTTCGTTTTTATCAATGGTTATAATTTTTCCATTGGTGGATAAACCTTCGGCCAAACACAATGCAGAATACCCTGTGTACGTACCAATTTCTAAAATGGTTTGGGGTTGCACCAATTTGGCAATCATCGACAAAACTCTACCTTGAAAAGCACCACTTAACATTCTAGGGTTCAACACTTTTTGCCAAGTTTCTTTGCTTAATTCTTTTAATAAATTAGGCTCTTGTTGCGAATGCGCTACAACATAATTGTCTATTTTTTCTGGTAAAAAGTGCATTTAATAAGTGTTTTACTAATAATAAATAAGCTTTCAAAAATATAAAAAAACGGAATCTATATTGCTATAAATTCCGTCAATCTAACAAAAAATCAAAAATACGGTTTTGATAAAACCGAAAAAACTTAAGGTTTATAATTTTTTAATTGCCTCTTTAATTCTTCCTTATCTTCTTCTGTCATACAGTGTACAATATGTTTACAACTTTTAGCATGACCCTTATAAATTTTAGTTAATGTCATATTTTGCTTAGTATATTTTAAGCAAATTTTACATCGTAAAAAATGGATGTTTAATTTTATTTTATCTAATAATGTAGCTGCACCATACTGATTTTTATCGCATATGGTAGTTGCTTCATCGCAAGTAATCATCAATTTTTGAAACATTTTCTAATTATTAAACCAATTATCTTCCATACACTTTCTTAATTGAGTTCTGGCTCTGTGGATGATAACCCATAAATTTGACGCTGTTATGTCTAGTTCCTTACAAATTTCTTCGGTTTCAAATTCTTGAATGGTTTTCATTCTAAAAACCATAGCGTATTTTTCTGGTAAATTATCTATACAAACGTCTATTTGGCTTTTTAATTCTTCATTTTCTATGGTTTTTTCTGATGCATTATCCCAACTTTGTGGTACACGTTCTTCTAACCAACTACCTTCATTTTCGCCATCATTATAAAAGTTCATTCTAATTTCGGCTTGTCCTTTCTTAGAATTTATTTTTCTATAATGGTCTATTACTTTTCTTTTTAAGATGGATACTAACCAAGTTCTTTCAGTAGATTTTCCTTGAAAATTCTTTGCAGATTTTAATCCTGCAAAAAACGTTTCTTGTACCAAATCTTTTGCCAAATCACTGTTATTAACACGTACAACAGCATAATTAAACAGGTAATCTGCATAATTATCTATCCATTTATTTGGTGCTAAAGTAACTTTTGTTTTAGGCATCTTAAATTTTAAAAATCAAATATAATGCTATTTTTTTTCTTTTAATACCTTACAACTTTCTCTTCTTCGCATATCTACCAAATAAATAATTTCCCATGTGCCATTATTATAAAATAGTTGAAAAGAATTGGCTCCACAATGACTAAAATTGCCATTAAAATAAAACTCATAAGGTGTCCATACAGAAGCTAAATTTCCATCAATCTTAATATCAAAAGACAATAATTTTTCTAAATACATATGCTTAGGATTTTTATTTGCTATAGACGTTAACAATTGTTGTTTAGAATCTGTTTTTAGAATGTTTTCTCCTTTTTTATTGGTTGATGTTGTTTGTATTTTAACATCCTTATGCAACGTACTTTTTAGCAAAGTACTATCACCTTTGTGTAAGCCATCAAAAAAAGTTTCGATTACCTTTTTTATCTCTAAAGTACTTTTATTGTACTCTTCTCCACTTGGTTTTTCTTGCGCTGTAAGTGTTATCGAAAAAATAAGGATTACTAAATAAGTAATAATTTTTTGCATTGTACATCAATTTTAAAGCTCTAAATTTAATTAAATAACTGAAATACAATACAAATCAAAATCAAATTAACGAATTATTAACTCGTTAAACATCTGCTTTTATTTCTTACTTTTACCAAAGTCTAAAAATCTAAAAAATATGTCGACAGCAAAAAAACAGTACAAAAGAATTACTGTAAAATCTTTGGTAGATATGAAAGCAAATGGAGAAAAAATCTCGATGTTAACAGCTTACGATTATACCATGGCAAAGATCTTAGATAAAGCAGGTTTAGATGTGCTTTTAGTAGGTGATTCTGCTAGTAATGTTATGGCTGGTCATGAAACTACGCTGCCTATTACATTAGATCAAATGATTTATCATGCAAGCTCTGTTGTAAGAGCCATAGAACGTTGTTTGGTTGTGGTAGATTTACCTTTTGGTAGTTATCAATCAGATCCAAAAGAAGCTTTACGTTCTGCCATTAGAATTATGAAAGAATCTGGTGCTCATTCTATAAAATTAGAAGGTGGTAAAGAAATTAAGGAGTCTATAAAACGTATTTTAAATGCAGGAATCCCTGTAATGGGTCATTTAGGATTGACACCACAATCTATCTATAAATTTGGTACTTATACTGTAAGAGCCAAAGAAGAACAAGAAGCAGAAAAATTAATGCAAGATGCGTTAATGTTAGAAAAAATAGGTTGCTTTGCACTTGTTTTAGAAAAAGTGCCTGCAGCTTTGGCTCAAAAAGTTGCTGAAGCTATTTCTATACCAGTAATCGGAATTGGAGCAGGAAATGGTGTTGATGGCCAGGTTTTGGTTACGCATGATATGATTGGAATGACGCACGAATTTAATCCTCGTTTTTTACGTAGGTATTTAGACTTGTTTTCTGATATGACTGGTGCTTTTGAAAGTTATGTAGATGATGTAAAGTCTGGTGATTTTCCTAATGATAAAGAGCAGTATTAAGGCCCATCCTAACCTTCCCAAAGGGAAGGAATTTATTCTAAATTTTACTTTATTAAGAATATGAAAATTCTTCATTTAGATACAAATCACCCTTTATTAATAAATCAACTGAATGATTTAGGTTTTACAAATCATGAGGACTATACTTCATCAAAACAAGAAATCGAAGCCAAAATTCATTTGTATGATGGTTTTATCATTAGAAGTCGATTTAAAATTGATAAAACTTTTTTAGACAAAGCCACAAACCTAAAATTTATTGGTAGAGTTGGTGCTGGTTTAGAAAATATAGATTGCGATTATGCAGCATCAAAAAACATTGTACTAATTGCTGCTCCAGAAGGTAATAGAAATGCAGTTGGCGAACATGCTTTAGGAATGCTTTTATCACTTTTTAATAAATTAAATAAAGCAGATAGCGAAGTTAGAAAAGGAAAATGGTTACGCGAAGAAAACAGAGGAATTGAACTTGATGGAAGAACTGTAGGCTTAATTGGTTATGGAAATATGGGGAAATCTTTCGCAAAAAAATTACGTGGTTTTGATGTTGATGTAATTTGTTACGACATAAAACCTAATGTTGATGATGCCAATTGTAAACAAGTTACTTTATCAGAATTACAAGCTAAAGCTGATGTTTTAAGTTTACACACTCCACAAACTGAGCTTACTAAAAATATGATAAATACAGCGTTTATCAATAATTTTAAAAAGAATTTTTGGTTGATAAATACTGCACGTGGAACATCTGTAGTTACCAAAGATTTGGTTGATGCTTTACAAACGGGTAAAATTTTAGGTGCTGGTTTGGATGTTTTAGAATACGAAAAATCGTCTTTCGAAAACTTATTTTCTGATGATAAAATGCCAGAAGCTTTTCAATACTTAATCCATTCAGAGAATGTGCTTTTATCTCCTCATGTTGCTGGCTGGACAGTTGAAAGCAAAGAAAGATTGGCACAAACCATTGTCGATAAAATACAAGCAAAATTTTGTTAACTTGTTGTCATCAAAATTGATGTTATGCAATACAAAGCAAATTCACCAGAAGAGTATATTTCTCAAGTTCCTGAAGAACGAAAAGAAACTTTACAAAAATTAAGAAAAACCATAAAAGACAATTTACCTGATGGTTTTGAAGAAGGTATGCAATATAATTTTATCAGTTATTTTGTACCTCATTCTATTTATCCAGATGGTTATCATTGCAACCCAAAAGAACCTTTACCTTTTATGAGTTTTGCATCACAAAAAAACGCTGTTAACTTTTATCATTCAGGCATTTACGCTAATCAAGATATTTATAATTGGTTTGTTGCAGAATACCCAAAATACTGTAAACGTAAGTTAGATATGGGTAAAAGTTGTGTGCGTTTTAAAAAAATGGATGAAATTCCTTATGAATTAATTGCAGAATTAGTTCGTAAAATATCTGTAGACGATTGGATAAATACCTACGAAACTGCTTTAAAAAAGAAATAAAAAATGAAAAATAGAGTTACAGGAATTGGAGGCTTGTTTTTTAAATCTGATGATCCAAAAGCAGCAAAAGATTGGTACAAAAAACACTTAGGTTTTAATACTGATGATTGGGGTGCTACCTTTTGGTGGAAAGACAAACAAGGCAATGACGCTTCTACGCAATGGAGCCCTTTTGCCCAAAAAACAGATTATTTTGAACCTTCTAAAAAAGACTTTATGTTTAACTATAGAGTCGAAAATTTAGTAGAATTGTTATCAGAATTAAAAAAAGAAGGTGTTACCATTGTTGGTGAAATGCAAGAATTTGAATATGGTAAATTCGGCTGGATTTTAGATAACGAAGGTAATAAAATAGAACTTTGGGAACCTGTATATCAGGCTTTTAAATAAATAAAAAAAATAATTAACTATAAATCTAAATATTATGTTATATAAAAAAAGTAATTTATATAAGAGAGAAATCAACCAAACTGTCGAAAATTTAAATACTCAAAATAGTACCTCTAAAATTAAAGATGGCGCTAAAAGTGTAATTGATGGTGCAAAAGAAAAAATTAATGAAACTTTTACTGATGAAAACATAGAAAAAGTAAAACAAAAGGCCACTGAATTTACAGATGATGCTAAAGAAGCTTTTGATATTATTTCTGAAAAAGGATCAGAATTTGCACATGAAGCTGCAGAACATTTAGCCGAATTTGCTGATGATGCTCAAGAAGAAATTAAGGAAGCTACAGCCAAAGTAAAAAACTTCTTAAAGAAGATTACTAGTAAATAAGTAGATGAAGTTTTTATCCAACTATCCAACAGAGATTTTAATAATCACATTTTTTTATCTGCTGTTGAAAAGTTGTTCGATTGGAAAAAGGTACTATTTCTTTTATCAAAAATCATTTTTAAAAACTCGCCTTTAAAAAATAGTGTTTCTATCGTTCTCGGCTATGAGTAGTTGCGTGGTATAGCACTTAACTTTGCAAGTACACACCAAACTGAAAATTCGATAGGATTTTCAGAAGTAGGCGAGAACAAGCAATTACTTATAGCCATTGTTGTGGTGTCGTTTTTTTATTACGCAGATATTGGTTTCACGTTAATTTGTCCGCCAATGGCTTTAAGTACTTTCATTATTGTTCCAAATTGTGGTTTTGATCCGTCCGATAATGCTTTATATAAACTAGGTCTGCTCATACCAGTTTTTTCCGCAATTTTAGTCATTCCAATTGCCTTTGCAATATGTCCGATTGCAGCAATCAAATCAGAACTTTCTCCATCTTCGAGAACTGTATTCAGATATTCAGCAATCATTTCTTCGCTGTCCAAATAGTCCGCAATATCAAATTTTGTAGTTGCCATATCAATCATTTTTTATGCTGTTCCAGATTTTTTTCGCTTTCTCGATGTCCTTTTGTTGGCTTGATTTATCTCCGCCAATTAAAAGAATCACAATTTTACGCTCTTTTTCTTTAAAATATATACGATAGCCTTTTGCGTAATTGATTCGTATTTCGCTTATTCCATCACCAACAGGTTTACAATCTCCAAAATGTTCATCAGTTTCGAGTTTCTGAATTCGGAATAGGATTTTAGATTTCGCTCGAATATCTTTGAGTTTTCTAATCCACTTATCAAATTCAGATGTTTTTTCGATGATAATCATTTAAAATGTATCCACTTAGATACAAATATAGTTTAAATTTTGGATTTATCACAGAAATTTCGGTAATCTAAATGTTGGTCATAAATGCACCACAACTTATTACTAACTGTAAATTCTTTTTCTCAATTTAAAGCAAGTATTTATACAGAAAGTTATTTTGGTTTAGAAGTAAATTTATCAGAAAAAATAAGTACAGAGTTAAGGTTCAATAGAAATAAAAACAAATGGCATTACGTTAGAATAAAATTAAAGATAGCGCACTAAAATTCTCAACCAAATGGGCAGAAGAAACCAAAGAACGTGCTTAAAAAAATAGCAGTGAAGTGCAAACTACAAGGGTTGTACTTTTCTGCTATTTTAATGTATAAACTGAAACGAATAGCCTACAACTCCCTTACTACACTTACACAACAACCTTGTACACAAGCTAAAACCAGCCGAATATTTTAGCACTTATCGTTTTTACCAACGCTCTAAAAACCATAAGAGCTACAATTCCTCACCACTTCAGAACTGTAATTTTAACTTTCAAACAATAGAATAAAAAACTACTTTAGTACTTTGTAAAAAATTGAACTAAAAAAGAAATAAAACCAAATGGCATTAAGTTGGAATGAAATTAAAGACAGAGCGTTAAAATTCTCAAACGAATGGGCAGAAGAAACCAAAGAACGTGCTGAAAAAGATAGTTTTTGGAATGACTTTTTTAATGTTTTTGGAATATCACGAAGACGAGTGGCAACCTTTGAAGAACCTGTAAAAAAATTAAGTGGTAATCAAGGATTTATAGACCTCTTCTGGAAAGGTACTTTACTGGTTGAACACAAATCTAAAGGAAGAAATTTAGACAAAGCTTTTGAACAAGCTACCGACTATTTTCCTGGTCTTAAAGAACACGAACTACCAAAATACATTTTGGTTTCTGACTTTGATAAAATCAAATTGTTTGACCTCGACGAAAAAACAGAACACGAATTCCACGTTTCTGAATTGTATAAAAATGTAAAACTCTTTGGCTTTATAGCCGGCTATCAAAAAAGAACTTTTAAAGAAGAAGACCCAGTTAATATTAAAGCTGCTGAATTAATGGGCAAATTGCACGACCAACTCGAAGCGTTTGGTTACGAAGGGCATCATTTAGAAGTCTATTTAGTGCGTTTGCTTTTCATTCTGTTTGCAGACGATACCAGTATTTTCGAAAAAGATACATTTAAAGAGTTTTTAGACCAAAAAACAAATGAAGATGGTAGCGATTTAGGGGCATTAATGGCGCAGTTTTTCCAAGTTTTAAATACACCTAAAGAAAAACGATTTAAAAATTTAGACGAGCATTTAAACCAATTTCCGTATGTAAATGGTAAACTCTTCGAAGAGTTTTTACCAATAGCTTCTTTCAATTCAGAAATGCGTCGCATTTTATTAGAAGCTTGTGGTTTAGATTGGGGTAAAATATCGCCCGCAATTTTTGGTTCACTTTTTCAAAGTGTAATGAATCCCGAAGAACGTAGAAATTTAGGAGCGCATTATACATCAGAAAAAAATATTTTTAAACTTATTAAACCGCTATTTCTTGATGAATTAAGAGCAGAATTTGAAAAAGTAAAATCAAATTCTAAAAAACTAAAAGAATTTCATCATAAATTATCTACTTTAAAATTTCTTGACCCTGCTTGTGGTAGTGGTAATTTCTTAATTATTACTTACAGAGAATTACGTTTGTTAGAAATTGACGTTTTGCGAGAACTCTTTAAAAAAGGCGAACAGGTTTTAGATGTTTCTTCTATTCTTTGGTTAGATGTAGACCAATTTTACGGAATAGAATATGACGAATTTGCAGCAAAAATAGCCGAAGTTGCCATGTGGTTGATAGACCACCAAATGAATATGCGAGTATCTGAAGAATTTGGGCAATATTTTGCACGTTTGCCATTAAAAAAAGCGGCTAAAATTGTACACGGTAATTCTTTGCGCATCCAATGGGAAGACGTAGTACCTAAAACAGAACTCTCTTATATTGTTGGGAACCCTCCTTTTTATGGTAAAAAAGAGCAGACCAAAGAACAAAAAGAAGACATGAAATTAGTTTTTGGTAAAATAAAAGGAGCAGGTGTTTTAGACTATGTAACTGCATGGTATTACAAAGCCTCAGCATTCATTAATTCAACCAATATAAAAACTGCATTTGTTTCAACAAATTCTATTGCACAAGGTGAACAAACAGGGATTCTATGGAACGAATTGATAAATAATTTTAAAATAAAAATTCATTTCGCTCACCAAACTTTTCAATGGAAAAATGAAGCTAAATCAAATGCAGCTGTTCACTGCGTAATTATTGGTTTTGCTAATTTCGACATTAAAAATAAAAGCATTTTTATTTATGAAAATATTAAAGGTGAACCTTATCAAAAATCAGTTAAAAATATAAACCCATATTTAGTTGAAGGTAATGAAGTGGTTGTATTATCAAAACAGAAACCTATTTGTAATGTATCTCCAATGAATTATGGAAGTATGCCAATTGATAATGGTAATTTAATTTTAAGTGATGAAGAAAAAATAATCTTTTTAAATAAAGAAAGTTTTATTAAGCCATTAATAAAAAAGTATACAGGAGGTTATGAATTTATAAATAACAAAAAAAGATGGTGTTTATGGCTAGTCAATGTTAACCCAGAATTAATAAGAAAATCAAGTAGTGTTCTTGATAGAATAAAACTAAATAAAAAATTTAGAGAAAATAGTAAAAGAAAAAACACAAACAAACTAGCACTTACTCCTACTTTATTTGGTGAAATAAG
The DNA here is from genome assembly GCF_054584775.1 of Polaribacter litoreus. Classification (NCBI taxonomy): domain Bacteria; kingdom Pseudomonadati; phylum Bacteroidota; class Flavobacteriia; order Flavobacteriales; family Flavobacteriaceae; genus Polaribacter; species Polaribacter litoreus. Next base: position 14,319 of record NZ_JBTLRD010000010.1, read on the forward strand.
ACAACCTAATAAAAATTATCTTATTGTACCAAAAGTATCTTCTCAAATTAGAAAATTTATTCCAATGGCAATTCTCCCACCGAGTACAATTGCAAGTGGTAGTTCTTTAATAGTACCCAACGTTACAACGTATGAGTTTGGCATTTTAACTTCAAGTATGCATATGACTTGGGTAAATTATACTTGTGGCAGAATGAAAAGCGATTACCAATATTCCTCTTCAATAGTTTACAATAATTACCCTTGGCCATTTGAACCTAGCGATAAAAACAAACAAAAAGTAGAACAAAAAGCACAAAAAATTTTAGATGTAAGAGCTAAATTTCCTGATAGCAGTTTAGCAGATTTATATCATCCTCTTACGATGCCTTCAAATTTAGTGAAAGCACATCAAGAGTTGGATAAAGCAGTCGATTTATGTTATAGACCACAAGCTTTTACAAATGAAACTGCACGTATAGAATTTTTGTTTGATTTGTACAATCAATATACAGCACCTTTATTAACTGAAAAGAAAATCAAAAAAAAGAAATAGTGTACAAAATTACTATTTGTTAAAGAAGATGATAAGTCCAACAAAAAAAACGTTAAGAAAACAAAGAAAAACAGTAAATTAGGCACAGCAAAACATAAGGAGTGAAAAAAACCCAATAAGGAACACAAAACCAACTACAAGGAGCAGACCAAAAGCCATAAGGAAAAGAAAAAAAACTGTAAGGAATGCACCAAAACTTGTAAGGAATAGGCAAACATCCGTAAGGAGATAGCAATAAACACAATAATAACTAAAAACAATTGCAAAAATGGCAACAAAAAGAACATTATCAGAAGCAGAAACCTTAGAACAGTACAGAGTAGCACTCGAAAACACAGAAAGTCAAACAGAAATAGCCACTATTATGGCAGAATTTGGCTATGACGAAACCTTGTTAACAGAAGGCAAAACCTTATTAACAAAAACAAGAGAAGCCTTTGACTTCAACAAAAAAGAAGACGACGAAACCACAACATCTTATGGTAATTTTTCCGCTACAAAAGAAAATTTAGCAAAAACATACGGGCTACACAGAAAAAAAGCGAAAGTAATTTTCAGAAAAGAGCCCACCATATTAAGTAGATTGGCATTAACAGGTAGTTTACCATCAGCTTATATTAAATGGTTAGAAACCGTTAAGAAATTTTATGCAGTAGCCTCAGAAGATACAGCCCTACAAACCAAACTACTAAGGCTAAAGATAACCCCAGAAGAAATAAACGAAACCATTGCATTAATAACCAATTTAGAAGAAGCAAGAGCCGCCTATTTACGCGAAAAAGGAGAAAGTCAAGATGCTACCAAAGCAAAAGACAAAGCATTTGCAGAAATAGACGACTGGATGAGCGAATTTTATGCAGTGGCAAAGATAGCCTTAGAAGACAAACCACAACTTTTAGAATCAATCGGAAAATTTGTAAGAAGTTAGCAACTAGTGCATTCAGCACATTGCCAAGCGCAACAAAGAGCGTAAACTTAGTACACAAATTGCACATTCAAATCATAAACCAATCACAACAGTCTGCGTACAACCACGTGCAAAAAAGTACCATTACTAGCCAATTCACGAAAGTCCTAACGGACTTTCTATTGGCTATTTATTTGCTAACCTTAGTACTTAAACAATACAACTTTCTTATAGAAACAGGTAAAAAAACTACCCCTTATTCAGCTCAGCAGCCTTTTTCTCTAGCTCTGCCTGGAATTCTTCCATAACAGGTTTTACAGTGCTTTCTGGTATGTCTGCTACTTTAATGTACATTAAACCATCTACAGCATTGTTAAATTTTGGGTCTACATTAAAGGCCACCAAACGTGCATTTTGTTTCACGTATTTTTTAATTAAAACAGGAATTCGTAATGCGCCAGGCTCAATTTCATCTATAATTTTATCGAACTTTTGCATATCTGCTTTGGTAGCATCAAACACAAAATCTTTATCGCCATCTTTTAACTTTACCTTGTATTCTTTCTTCGGATAAATATATTGCGCAATATAAGGATCGTAATAATGAGATTTCATAAACTCAATCATCAATGATTTTGAGAAGTCAGAAAATTGATTGCTAATAGAAACACCACCCATTAAATATTTATGTTCTGGATATCGTAAAGTAACATGCACAATTCCTTTCCAAAGTAAAAACAGAGGCATTGGTTTTTGTTGGTATTCGCCAATAATAAAAGCACGTCCCATTTCTATGGTGTTTTCCATCATTTGATGCAATTCTGGCTCAATTCTAAACAAAGTTTGCACGTAAAAACCATTAATGCCGTATTTTTTATAAATTTCGCTTCCAAGGCCCATTCTATATGCACCTACTAAACAATTGGCAACACTATCCCACAAAAACAGATGATAATAATATTTGTCATATTTATCTAAATCTATGGCTTTGTTGGTGCCTTCCCCAACTTCTCTAAAGGTAATTTCTCTTAATCTACCAATTTCGTGCAGCAAATTAGGGATGTCTTTGGCATTAGCAAAAAAAACCTCATAATTTTTACTCTGCAATAATCTGCCTTTATTATCTCTTAAACGATCAACTTCATCTATAAAAGACGTTACATTTCGTTGTGCAGTAACCTTTCTTACTGGCCTTTTAATTTTTATTTTTTCGGAAGATAAAATGTTGTATTTCTTCTCAAAAGGATTTGCCAACATGTAGGTTTTTTTTCTAATAAAATCAGAAAAAGCACCTAGGTCTGTAAACCCATCTTGATCTTTAGGAAGAATAGGTTTTCCTATTCTTACTTTTATCACTTTACCTTCTTGAGAAATTACTTCAGAGGGCAATTTGGCCGTTCTTAAAGTGTCTGATATTTTAGATAAAAAGTAAAAAAAACGACTATTTTTTGCGTGAAAATAAATCGGAATTATAGGAACATTGGCTTTTTTAATAAAACGAACAGCACCTTCTTCCCAAGGTTTATCAACCTTTAATTTTCCATCTTGATAGGTAGATACTTCACCTGCAGGGAAAATTCCCAAAGGCTTGCCTTCTTTTAAATGCGTTAATGCACTTTTAATTCCTGCCACACTCGATTTTGCATCCTTTCTATTTTCAAAAGGATTTACAGGCATTACATAAGGCTTTAAAGGGGCTACTCTATGTAATAAAAAGTTGGCAATAATTTTATAATCTGCTCTTTTTTCGATGAGCAACTTTAGCAATAAAACACCATCAATACCACCTAAAGGATGATTAGAAATGGTAATAAATGGGCCATCTTTTGGAATTCGTTTTAAATCTTTTTCGGGGATTTCAAATTCTATGTTACAATCATCTAAAACACCGTTTAAAAAATCTAAATCAGACTTGGTTTTATTCTTATTATAAATTCTATTTAATACAGATATTCTAAGAATCTTTATCAACAACCAACCAACAAAAGTTCCTAGAAAACCAAATTTCTGTAAACCAATTACTTGTGCAATTTCTTTGGATGTTACTAATGCCATAATCCTTCGTTAGAACTGAAAGACAAACATAGTGAAAAAAACGAAATCGTAATTTTTTTAATGCAAAAGAATTCGATTCAGATAACAATCTAAATCAAATTCTTTATGTATTACCTCCTTATTTTTTTCTGAATAGCAATAGAGCGTTTTAATGCTTTTTTAAAATTAGCGCTAACAATGCAATTAGAATTAGGTAAAAAAAATTATTTCGGATTAATAACAATTTGTGAAGTTTCTTTATTTACTTGGGTTAGTAAAGAAATCCCTTTTTCTTCTATAGTTGCTATTGCTTTTTCATCAAAATGACGCACCGTATATAAATCTACTCCTTTTTGTACATCAATTTTAAATTGTGTTTTTAACTCTTCATAAAAAGCATCGAACTTATTAAATTTATTATCAATACAAACCGAAAAGCTAATTGCTGAGTTTTGAATTAAATTTACTTTTAGTTGATAATCGTGTAATTTTTGAAAGATAAAACTGATGTTATTTTCTACCATAAAAGAGAAATCTAATGCAGAAATAGATACTAAAATCTGATTTTTCTTTACAATAAAACAAGGTATGTATGGCACTAATCTTGTGCCTTTAGACACTTTTGTACCTGTTTCTTTAGGATTGACGAAAGAACGCACCAATAACGGAATTTCTTTTCTTTCTAAAGGTTGTAGTGTTTTTGGGTGTATTACAGAAGCACCATAAAAAGCCATTTCAATAGCTTCTTCATAAGAAATTTGTTCTAGCAAAGTTGTATCTGAAAATACTCTTGGATCTGCATTTAAAACACCAGGCACATCTTTCCAAATTGTAACACTTTCTGCATTTAAACAATAGGCAAAAATACCTGCTGTATAATCAGACCCTTCTCTACCTAAAGTTGTGGTGTTTTCGGTATCATTTGCTGCAATAAAACCTTGGGTAATATTTATTTTTGTTGTGTTTACATTTTCAGTAATTAGTTCTTCTGTAAGTTGCCAATCTACTTTGGCGTCTCTATAATTACTATCGGTTTTAACATAACTTCTACCATCAAACCAAACATTTTCTTGCCCTAATTTTGCTAAGTATGCACTAACAATTTTAGTAGAAAGCAATTCGCCAAAACAGATAATTTGATCGTATACATAATTGTATCTACGAGAAGTATTTCTTGATAAAAACCAACCTAATTCTCCAAAAAGAATATCAATATCTTTATAAATTTGGTCTTTTATATCAAACAGAGCACTCATTATATTTTTATGATACTCTTCTATAAAATTTAATTTTTCTGGTAAATGTTCTTCTTTATTGTAATATGCATCTATAACTTCTTCAAAAGCATTGGTCATTTTACCCATTGCAGAAATTACTACTAAGGTGTCTTTTGCGCCTTCGTTTTTAATGATATTGGCAACATTTTTTACACTTTCGGCATCTTTAACAGACGCTCCACCAAATTTAAAAATTTTCATTTTTTAAACGTATTAACTCAGTTTTGATATTTACTAGTCAACAAAATGATTTTAATAACAACAGTTTAAATACTGTTTTTGGTTACTTTAAATCACCTGTGCCAACATTTAGTTTCGGTATTTCAAAACAGGATAAACTTCTCCTTTTTTAAAGTTAACTTTATCATTAGGTAGTTGAATAAAAGCATCTGCATTTACCAAACTTGCCAAATCTCCAGAGCCATTTCCTGTAACAGGTCTTGCAACCAACTGCCCTAATTTGTACTCTAATTTAACTTGTAAAAAGTACACTAAATTGGGTTTGAATGTAATGTCTGCATCTAAAATGGCAGTTTCACGAGCTTCATTTAAACCTACTGATTTGTAATACCAAGCGCAAAAATACGCCAAACAATTTACAAAAGTAGAGATTGGGTTTCCTGGAAAAGCAAAAATAACAGCTTGTCTTTTAATGTTAAATTTTTGGATTTTATGAGCTTTAGAATCACTTTTAATTTTAGCCATTTTACGCCCAAACCAAAAAGGTTTTCCTGGTCTTTGAGCCACTTTATGGAATAATTTTTCGACTCCTAATTCGTCTAAAACTTCGGGTAAAAAATCGAATTTACCTTTACTTACTGCTCCACTAAAAAGCAACACATCATATTCTTGTAAATAACTTTCTATTTTTGATTTTAAAATGGGTTTATCATCTGTAATATGTGCAGTTTTTGAAGGGATTTGTAATCTTTCTAACAATGAAACCAATGTAAACACATTGCTTCTTCTAATTTGATGTTCTAACGGAATTTCATCAACACCAACTAATTCATCACCTGTAGAAACAATCATCACTTTTGGCAGTTTTGCCACTTTTACAGTTGATTTACCAACAGTTGCTAAAACACCAATTTCTGCAGCTGAAATCATTGTATTTTGATGAATTAAGACATCTCCCTCTACTCTGTCTTTTCCTTTTTGATGAATGTTTTGAAAGTCTTTGATTTCATCAATTAAAATTTGAGCAATGCCATTTTCGATAACTACATCTTCATATCGAATAACCGCATTTGCATTTTTAGGCAAAACAGCTCCTGTCATCACTTCAATACAATTCTCTTTGTTTTGTAGCGTTATTTGTGGACTTCCTGCAGCTTGAATTCCTTCTATTTTAAAATCTCTTTGTCCGTTTTTAAAACACGAATAATTGATTGCAATTCCATCCATAGAAACTCTATTAAATGGTGGAAAATCTCTGTCTGCCCTAATTTCTTCTTTTAAAATTCTACCAACAGATTTTAGAAACGGAATTTCTTCAACTCCAAAATCTTGTGCTGAATTTAATATGATATTTTTTGCTTCTTTTACTGAAATCATATCTTCTCTTAAAAGCCCACCCTAACCCTCCCAAAGGGAGGGAATTCAAAGCTGGACGTAAATATAAAACTCTTACTTACTCAATCTTTTTGATAAAGGTTTTTTCCCCTTTGGGGAAATTAAAAGGGGCTTTTACCCACCAATTGTACTCATACTCTCAGAAACATTTCCTTTTTTACGGTTTGCTTCTGCTATAAAACCATTTTCTGGTTTTTCTTTTACCAAAGATAAAAAGAGTTCTTTTAAATCATCATTAGAAGCACCTTTTCTGATAAAATCTCTTAGATTAAAAACGCCATCATCAAACAAACAATTTTTAAAAGTTCCTGTTGATGTTATTCTTATTCTATTACAATTGTTACAAATTGTTCTTGTAAATGCAGGAATAATTCCGAAAGTTCCTAGATGATTCTCAACTTTATAATTTCTAGAAGTTGATGATTTTTCAGACTGAATTTCATCCACAGAAAACTCGGTTTTGACTTCGTTTAAAATCTTTTTAAACGTCCAATTTTCTTGCATATCTCTTTGCCCTTTTCCGTTAAAAGGCATTTCTTCTATAAAACGAACTGCTACATTTTTGTCTTTTGTGAGTCTTACAAAATCAACAATTTCATCTGTATTAAAACCAGATTGTACAACAACGTTTAGTTTTAAATTTAAACTGCTTTTTTTTAAGAGTTCAAACGTTTTATACACTTCAGGAAAAACATCTCTTCGTGTAATTTGTGCAAACTTTTCTCTTTGTAAACTATCAATACTTAGATTGATATTTTTAACTTTTTTAAGCTTTTCAATTTTATCTATATGATGAGAAATTAAAGCGCCATTGGTTGTGATATTAATGGCATCTAACAAATCGTTAAAAGACAACATTTCTAAAAAACCCACAAAATCTTTACGCACAAAAGGTTCTCCACCTGTTAAACGCACTTTATTAACGCCCAATTCTGTTAACACACGAATTAAGCGATACATTTCTTTAAACGTCAATAACTCTTGTCTGGGAACAATATCTATTCCATGAGCAGGCATACAATATTGGCATCGCAAATTACAACGATCTGTAACTGCCAGTCGCACATATTCCATTTGTCGTCCAAAATTGTCTTTTAAATCGCTCATTTAATTTGGTAATTTCTTACTTACCAAACCATATAAAAAAGCACCTAAAAGTGCGCCAATTAAAATAATTAAAGCAGGTATTAATTTAAAGCCGAGAATTACAAAAACAGGTGCAGCACAAGCCCCTGAAATTCCCCAACCTAAGCCAAAAAGTGTTCCTCCAAAAACAGTACTGATAACTCCTTTTTTCTTTGGTTTTGGCACAATTTTGTTGCCATTAATGTCTTTTATTTTTCCGCTTTTAAACAACTGCATAATAATCGCTGATATTACAACTGCGCCTCCAATAATTCCGAACATATGAAAAGATTGAAATTTAAACATTTCGTAAAATCGATACCAAGAAATGGCTTGAGATTTACTCAATACAATTGCAAAAAAGATACCTAATAGTAAAAATTTTATGTTTTTCATTTATCTAGTTTTTAAATACCTACAAGGTTTTTGAAACCTTGCAGGAAAACTGTTTTTTTTGTTAAAATAATAAAGGAATAATAAACCAAGTTGCAATAATGCCACCAATAAAAAACCCAATTACGGCTAATAAAGAAGGCAATTGCAAACTACTTAACCCTGTAATTGCGTGGCCAGAAGTACAACCACCTGCATAACGTGTTCCAAAACCAATAAGCAAGCCAGAAACAATTAAAATTAAAAATCCTTTTAAAGAAAAGACAACCTCTTCACTAAAAATTTCATCAGGAAAATATTGATTTCCTACATCTGTAAAACCTAAATCTGTGAGTTCTTTTACAGTAGTTGGGTTTAAATCTATTGTTTGATTTGGCACTAAATAAGTTGATGAAATAAAACCCCCAATAATTAAACCAATTACAAACATTAGTGCATAATCTCGCTGTTTCCAATCTTTTTTAAAATAGTCTGATACTTTACCAGCACCAGCCATTGTGCATAAGGTTTCAAAATTTGTTGATGCTCCAAAATCCTTTCCAAAATAGAAATATAAGAAAAGCGATAAAGCTATAAGTGGACCACCTATATACCAAGCCCAAGGTTGTAAAATAAAATCTATCATTAAATGTTATCTTTTAAATAATTCATAATTAAATCTGAAGCTCCTAAATTATTGGTAATATATTTTTTATTAATGGCACCAGTTAGTTTTCTAAAATTTTCGTCATTTTTAAAATTGATGAAATTCTCAGTAAATTCGTCTTGATTTTTAATTGAAATACAACCACCAATTTTTACCAAATCTACAGCTTCTTTAAATTTGTCGTAATTATTTCCAATCACTACAGGAATTCCGAAAGTTGCGGGTTCTAAAATATTATGCAAGCCCGTTTTTAATCCTCCACCAACATAAGCTAAATCTGCTGCTGCGTAAATTTTGGTTAAAATACCAATCGTATCAATAATAAAAACTTGATATTCTGCTAAGTTTTTATCCTCTTTATCTGAAAATAAAACTATTTTTTTATTGATGGATTTTTGTAAAGCAACAATTGCATCAGCTTTAATATTATGAGGCGCAATAATAAATTTTTCGTCTTTTGTTGCAATATTGTTGATGTAATTGACCAACAATTGCTCATCTTCTGGCCAAGTGCTTCCTGCAACAATGGTGTATTTTCCATTTTTAAATTCGCTAATAAAATCGAGTACATTGTCTTGTTCTAAAATTTTAGAAACCCTATCAAAACGTGTATCACCAGCAACTGTTACATTTTTAAAATTGATGGAATTCAATAATTCTTGAGAGGTTTTATTCTGCACAAAAAAGTGATGAAAAGCTTCTAAAGATTTTCGCATAAAACCACCATAACTTTTAAAGAACAATTGTTTTTCTCTTAAAATACCCGAAACTAAAATTGTAGGAATTTCTTTTCTTTTAAGCTCATTTAAAAGATTTGGCCAAAATTCATACTTAATAAAAATGGCCATTTTAGGGTTTACAATTTCTACAAACTTTTTAGCATTCGATTTAGAATCTAAAGGCAAATAACAAACAACATCTGCTAAATTATAATTTTTACGAATTTCGTATCCTGAAGGAGAAAAAAAGGTAACTAGAATTTTATACTGACTGTATTCTTCTTTTATTTCTTCTATAATGGGTCTTGCTTGTTCAAACTCTCCCAAAGATGCTGCATGAAACCAAATTGTATTCTTGTTTTTTAATTGTGAAATTTTAAAAAATGATACTTTTCTACCATCAACAAAAAGTTTTATTTTTTTATTGAATATCGCTATAATAGGCAGCAAAATTTGTGCTTTAAAAACGAGTATGTTGTAGAGTATATTCACAGGTTGTAAAAGTACAAAATAGATGTTTCTAAATATCACAAAAAAAGCTACTCATTTATTTTATGAGTAGCTTCTATAGACACAATAAAACGTTAAACTATAATATCCCCCAACATTATACTTATAATTACTGCGCTATGTTATAAATTTAAGGTAAAAAACAGATATCTACTTAAAAAATGTTCTGAAATACAAATATAATGTTCTAAAAATCAAAATATTTACTATAAATTTAAACTTTTCAAAACATCTTCTTTGTATTTTTTTCCAATAGGAATTGTATAATTGGCAATTTGAAGTGCGTTCTGATTAATTTTAGTAACATAAGTACAGTTAACAATATACCCTCTTTGTGTTCTTATAAAATTAGCATTTAATTTTTCTTTTATTTCGCTTAAACTTGTTCTTTCTACTAGCTTTTTTTGATTTGTACAATAAATTTCTACATAAATATGATCGCTTTTTATAAATAAAATCTCGTTGAAAAGAATTTTTTTAAAACTATTTTTTTGTTTTATAAAAATAGAATTTTTGGATAATACTTTACGATTGGTTTCTTTTTTTTGAAAGTTGTATATGGCAATTTCAATTGAAGTAAATAATTCGTTTTTAGAAAATGGCTTTACCAAATAAGCATAAGGTCTAACCTCTTTGGCGGCATTTACTGTATTAGAATCGGCGTTTGCGGTTAAAAAAATAAATGGAAATTGATAGGTTTTATTTATTATTTTAGCTAAATCTATACCTGTTTTTTGACCAGATAAATGAATGTCTACAATTGCAATATCTGGTGTTTTTTGTTCTATAATTTCTATGGCTTCAGAAAAATTTAGCGCTGGCTCTAAAACATTGTAGCCTAAAGTTTGTAACGTTTTACAGATGTTATCTGCTATAATTATTTCATCTTCTACAACTAACACTTTTATTTTACTCATATCATTATCAACTATAATATTAAATTATTTCTTTTCTCATTTTAGTATCTTTAAACAAAATTTTAAATTTTGCTCCTAGATGGTTTGTAATTTGTAAATTTCCTTGTAATTGCTTTACTAATCTTTCTACTAATTTTAATCCAGAACTTTGTGAATTTGCAATATTAAAAGCTGTGGGTAATCCTGGGCCATTATCTTTAAAAATTAATTCGTAATTTTTAGAAGGATTTTTTAACAAAGAAATATAAAGTTTGTTTTTCTCTTGTTCTTTAAATGCATATTTAAATGCATTGGTTACTAATTCATTTAAAATTAAAGCTAACGGAATTGCGGTATCTAGATCAAAATAAATTTCGTTTACATGTATATCTAAACTTAAATCATCTTCGTGTTTGTATAAAAAGGTAAGTTCTTTAACTAATGAATTGATAAAATCGTCAAACTTAACTAAACCAGATTGATTACTATATAATTTCTGATGGATTAAAGACATCGATTTTATTCTACTTTTTCCTTTTTCTAAAAGTTTTATTACATTTTGGTCTTGAATTTCTTCTGTTTGCAGATCTAACAGGCTTGTAATCAATTGAAAATTATTCTTTACACGATGGTGCATTTCTTTGATAAGCAATTCTTTTTCTCTTAACGATTTTTCTACTAAGTTATTTTTTTGAATTAATATAGACGATTGTTTTCTAAGTCTTTTTAGAGTTGCAAAAGTAAAAATCAATAGAAAAAAACAAAGTAAGGCTATAATAAGATATAACTTTGTTAGTTCCTTTTCACTTTTAATTTCTTTTTCCTTAGCTTTTTGAGCTTCTGTGATTTTAAAACTTGCCAGTGAAGCAGATAATTCTTCTGAATATATTTTTCTAGTTAGTTCTATGGCTTTGTGTTTGTAAGCTAGAGCTTCGTTATAATACTCTTGCCCTTGTAGAGCCCTTGAGCACATATTTATAAGTTCAAATAAACCATTTGAGTTTAAATTTTTACCTAATTTTTCAAACTTACGGGTTAATTCTAAAGCATTTTTTACTCCAAATTTTTTGAAAATTACTTGTAATACTGGAGAATCTTTATCAAGACTAGAAACTAATTGGGCATATAATAAGTATGATTTTTCTCTTGCATAAGAATTGTACAATTCATCAATAAGTATAAATACTTCTTTATCATAACCACCTTTATAAATGTATGCATTGATAAGGCTTTTAATTATATCATAATACACAAAGCTTTTTTCAGGAATTTGCTTTTGAAGTTCAAGGCCTTTTTCACATACCTCAATATATTCATTTAGCTTTTGTTCATGAATTAAATAATTGGTCAAATAGTGTAAAAATATGATCTGTAATTTAACATCACCCAGTTCTTTTGCTTTTTCTATACAATCTAAATTTAATTTTTTTCCTTTTTCAATATTTCTTTCTATGTAGTACATTACAACTGGATGCGTTTTTAGCTTAGTTGTTGCCCAAGTGTAATTATTATCTTTTTCAGTAAATTGATTTACATAGTTTTCGAGTTTTACTTGTTCAGAATTTGCTTCTTCTAAATGCGCATCGTCTCTTAATTTGGTAATTAAAATCCATTTTGTATTAAAAAAATCTACATCTATTTTTTTTTGTTTTATTGGGTCTTTAACCTCTCTATTGATATAATTTAGTACGCTTAAATAATCTGTATTAGTACTTTTAGACAGGTGAGATATTAATTGAAAGTAATCTGAATACTCTAGTGGTTTCTTGTCTAAAAATCTTTTTAAAAATTCTTTATCTGTAGATTCTTTTAATTTGTTTGTGTAATAAGCTGCAGAATCTAAATTATTATTAATAATATACTCCTCTGCTTTATGAAAATCTAAATTAGATTGAGAAAACAGTTGTAGGCAGAAAAAAAGGGAACTAATTTTAAGAGGGATTTTCATGAAAGTGTTTATTAAATAACCCCTAAATCTAAGTAAACATTTTTAAATATCCGATAAAATTAAAACAAAAAAACGCTCAAACTGTATTGTTTGAGCGTTTTTAAATTGGTAAAATCGAATGTATTAAGCCTCAAATGGAGTTACTGATACATAAGATTTATTATCTCTTTTCTTTTGAAATTCTACAATTCCATCAACCTTTGCATGTAAAGTATGATCTTTACCCATGTAAACGTTTTCACCTGGATTGTGAGCAGTACCTCTTTGACGAACAATAATATTGCCAGCAATAGCAGCTTGCCCACCAAATATTTTTACACCTAGTCGTTTCGATTCTGATTCTCTACCGTTCTTCGAACTTCCTACTCCTTTTTTATGTGCCATTGTATTATGGTTTTAAAATTGAAATTTTTATTTAGTTAGCGCTTCAATTAATTCTGCCTTTTTTAAAGAAGTGTATCCAGAGATACCTTGCTCTTTTGCAGCAGCTTTTAATTCTGCAACAGTCATAGAACTATAATCTGTTGTAGCCTCTTCACTTACCTCAGCCTTAGGAGCAGCTTCTTGAGCAGGAGCAGCTTCTTTTTTTGCTGATTTTTTAGCACCAGTAGCAGCAATAGATTCAATTTGAATCTCGCTTAAATACTGTCTGTGTCCATTTTTCTTTCTGTATCCTTTTCTTCTTTTCTTTTTGAAAACGATAACTTTATCACCTTTTAAGTGACCTAGAATTTGAGCTGTTACTGAAGCTCCTTCTATAGCTGGGGCGCCAATAGATACTTTACCATCATCATCTAATAAAAGAACATTATCAAAAGTTACTTTTGATCCTTCTTCTCCTTGTAAACGATGAACGTATACCTTTTGGTCTTTTGCTACTTTAAATTGCTGCCCTGCTATCTCTACGATTGCGTACATACTATTAATTTTGCGTATTTATACTTATTAATGCATTTAATTTCTTTAAAATGCGGATGCAAATATACAGCTTTTTTAAAACTTAACAACATCATCTACAATAAATTAATATTTTTCATTTTATTAGTATAATCCTTTTATTTTAACGGTTATTTTAACATTTGCTTCATTATTTTTGATTTTTGTAAATTGACCTTAGTTTTTTTGTTACAAACAAGACTAAATTGCGTCAAATAAAAACACATATTATAAACTAAATAAAAATCAATGAAGAAAAGTATTTTATCTCTTGCTTCTGCTATGCTGCTTGCCTTTACAGTAAATGCACAAAAAGTAGAATTTGAAGAGTATGATTTAAGTAATGGAATGCATGTAATATTGCATCAAGATGATGCTGCACCAGTAGTTGTAACCTCTGTAATGTATCATGTTGGTGCTAAAGACGAAGAACCTGGCAGAACAGGTATGGCTCATTTCTTTGAACACTTGTTGTTTGAAGGAACTAAAAATATTAAAAAAGGAGAATGGTTTAAGATTGTTTCTTCTAATGGTGGTAGAAATAATGCAAATACTACAGATGATAGAACGTATTATTATGAGATTTTTCCATCAAACAAATTAGAATTAGGACTTTGGATGGAGTCTGAGCGTTTATTACACCCAATTATTGGACAAGATGGTGTAGATACACAAAATGAAGTTGTAAAAGAAGAAAAACGATTGCGAGTAGACAACCAACCTTATTCTCGTTTTTTAGAATACGTAAAAGAAAACATCTTTAAAAAGCATCCTTACAAAGGTACTACCATTGGTAAAATGGAACATTTAGATGCTGCTACTTTAGAGGAGTTTATTGCATTTAATAAAAAATTCTATGTGCCAAATAATGCTACTTTGGTAGTTGCTGGAGATATTGATTTTGAATCGACAAAAAAAATGATTCAAGATTATTTTGGTCCTATTCCTAGAGGTGAAGAGGTCACTAAAAACTTTCCTAAAGAGGAGCCAATTACAACTGCAATGACAGCCAAAGGATATGATCCAAATATTCAAATACCTGCAATAATGGCTGCCTACAGAACACCTTCTATGAAAACTAGAGATTCTAGAGTGTTAGATATGATATCTTCTTACTTAAGTAGTGGAAAAAGCTCTGTATTATACAAAAAATTAGTAGATGATAAAAAAATGGCATTACAGGCTGGTGCTATTAATGCAAGTCAAGAAGACTATGGAACTTACATTTTGTATGGTTTACCACAAGGCGATACTAAATTACAAGATATTATTAATGAAATTGATACAGAAATTGTAAAAATGCAAACCGAGTTAATTTCTGAAAAAGCGTATCAAAAACTACAAAATAAGTTCGAAAATAATTACGTAAACGCTAACTCTAGCGTAGAAGGTATTGCAAGTTCTTTAGCAACATTTAATGTTTTGTATGGAGATACAAACTTAATTAACACAGAAATCGATATTTTTAGATCTATTACAAGAGAAGAAATTAGAGAGGTAGCTAAAAAATATTTGAATCCAAATCAACGATTAATTTTAGAATATTTACCAGAAAAAAAATAATAAAACTTTAATCGTAAGATTTATTTCTTAATTATAAGACACAAAATATGAAAACAAAAATTTTATCATTAATAGCCCTTTTTGTAGCCACAATTGCTGTTAATGCGCAAATAGATAGAAGTAAAATGCCTAAACCAGGGCCAGATCCTGAAGTAAAGTTGGGCAAACCAGTTAAAATTACCTTAAAGAATGGTTTAAAAGTAATTATTGTAGAAAACCACAAATTACCAAGAGTTTCTGCAAACTTATCTATAGACAATAAACCTTATTTAGAAGGAGAAATTGCAGGAGTTTCTAGCATGATGGGTAGCTTATTAGGTAGAGGAACTACAAATATCACTAAAGATGAGTTTAACGAAAAAGTAGACTTTTTAGGTGCCAATGTATCTTTCTTTAGCTCTGGCGCTTATGCAACTTCTTTAACAAAATATTTTCCAGAAATTTTAGAATTAATGGCAGATGGTGTAAAAAACTCTCAGTTTACACAAGAAGAATTTGATAAAGAAAAGCAAGTAACTTTAGACAATATAAAATCTAACGAAAAAAGTGTTACTGCTGCTGCTAGAAGAGTTGAAAACGTTTTAACTTATGGTAAAAATCATCCTTTTGGAGAATTTACATCAAAAGAAAGTGTAGAAAAAATAACTTTAGATGATGTAAAAAACAACTATAAAACCTATTACAAACCTAATAATGCTTATTTGGTTATTGAAGGCGATATAAACCCAAAAGAAGTAAAAAAATTAGTAAAAAAAGCATTTTCAGATTGGCAAAAAGGAGAAATCCCTAACTATGAAATTCCAGCAACAGAAAATGTAGCTACTACAGAAATTAATTTTATAAACATGCCTAACGCAGTTCAATCTGAAATTGCTGTGATTAACAATATCGATTTAACTTTAGGCGATAAAGATTACTATGCTGCATTAATGGCCAATAACATTTTAGGTGGTGGTGGTACTGCACGTTTATTTATGAATTTACGTGAAGATAAAGGGTATACTTATGGTTCTTATTCTAGTTTAAGACAAAATAGATATGCAGGTACTTTTAGAGCAACTGCAAGTGTTAGAAATGTGGTTACAGATAGTTCAGTTGTAGAAATTTTAAAAGAAATTAATAAAATTAGGTACAAAAAAGTAACTGCAGAAGAACTACAAAACTCTAAAGAAGAATATATTGGTGGTTTTGTTATGGATGTACAAAAACCAAGAACTGTAGCAAATTTTGCTTTAAATATAGAACGTTATAACTTACCAGAAGATTTTTATGCAAACTATATTAAAAATATTAAAGCGGTTACTTTAGACGATGTTCAAAATGCAGCCATTAAATATTTTAAGGGCAATAAAGCAAGAATTGTAATTACAGGTAAAGGTATTGATGTACTTAAAAATCTAGAAAAAACAGATTATGTAATTAAGTATTTTGATAAATATGGAAACCCAACAGAAAAACCAGAAATGACCATGCCAATTCCTGAAGGAATGACTGCTGCAACTGTTGTTGATAAATATATTGAGGCTATTGGAGGTAAAGACAAGGTTATGGAAATTAAATCTGTAATGATGACCTCTACTGCCAAAGTGCAGGGTATAGATGTAACTTCTGTTGATAAAATGGCTGCACCTAATAAAATGTCTAAAGTGATTACAGGAATGGGCCAAGTTTTTCAAAAAATTATTTTTGATGGAGAAAAAGGATACCAAGAAGTACAAGGTAGAAGAATGGATATGACTCCTGAGCAACTTAAAGAGTTTAAAACACTGTCTTTACCAATTTTAGATGTGAGTTATAAAACAGGTACTTTAGACAGAATTGAACCTATTGATGGCATTAACTATTATGTTGTAAAAAATGGCACAACAGAAGTTTTTTATGATATGAAAACTGGCTTAAAAGCCAAAGAAGTTAAAACTGTAAAAACTCCACAAGGAGAAGTACAAGTACCTCAAACTTTTGGCGATTATAAAGCTGTAAATGGTGTTTTATTTCCGTTTGCATTAGGTACTAAAATGGGACCTATGGATTTGAATTTTACAATAACAGACATAAAAGTTAACGAAGGAGTTTCTGATGAAGATTTTAAATAATTTTTCTTAGAATAACAAAACTAAAAAGAGTCAAAATGAAAATTTTGGCTCTTTTTTATTACCTAAAAATTACCTTTTCTTGTTTACCAAATACACGCCCAACAAAATAATAGTACCGCCTAAAAGTTGAATGATACCAAATTCTTCACCATCAATTAAACCCCAAAAAACAGCTACTAAAGGAATTAAATAGGTTACAGATGATGAGAAAATTGGTGTAGAAATCTGAACCAATTTATTATACATTATTTTAGCCAATCCTGTGCCAAAAACCGCTAAAACAGCTACATAACCCAAAGCCATTAATCCTTCTGTATTGTAAACATAATCACTAAAAAAACCAGTAGCATATAAAACGATGATTGCCGGAATAAAAATCAATAAAAAATTACCAGTAACAATGGCTCTTGGTGGTACATCTTGCAAATATTTTTTTACCATATTTACATTTAAAGCGTAGCCTACAGAAGCTATCAACACAAAAATAGCATACCAATAATTCTGATTTTCATTTATAGAAGCATCAGTCAAAATTAAAATAGCACAGCCAACCAAACCAATTAATATGCCATAAAACTGCACTTTTCTGAAAGAAAACCCAAACAGTAACGCACCAAAAATAAGCGTATTAAAAGGGGTAAAACAATTTAAGATAGACACAACAGCACTATCTATTTGATGTACAGAAAAAGCAAACAAAAAAACAGGAAAAAAACTGGCTGCAAAAGCGGTAAACGTAATGTATTTCCAATGTTTTCTTTTAATTTTTTTTACAGAGGATGCTGATGTTGAAAACAAAAAAAGTGCTGTAAAAATAATACGTAAAGCACCCAATTGAATTGGTGTTAAACCAATTAACGCTTTTTTCATTAAAATAAAAGAACTCCCCCAAACTAGCGCAAGTAAAATTAAATACAACCATTTTTGCTGTTGATTATTCATTTTTGCTGTATGTATTTCAGTATCAGTTAAATTTTGTGCAAAAATCTTACAATTATTTAGATTCGCATCTAATTATTGATAAATTTGTAAGATAATTTAATAATCGATTCTAATGAAAACAAAAAAAATAGTATTTACCATAGCCATAGCTTGTTTTATTGTAACCGGATGTAAAAAAGAAACACCAAAAGAAGTTAAAAAAGAAAGTGTAGCATTAGCTATTTCTGGAATGACTTGCGAAATTGGTTGTGCAAAAACCATTCAATCTAAATTGTCTAAAAAAGAAGGTGTTTTAGACGCTAAAGTTATTTTTACAGACAGTATTGCAAATATTGAGTTTGATGCCAATACAACGTCTAAAAAAGACTTAATTGCTTTTGTTGATGGCATTGCAGGTGGTGAGTTGTATAAAGCTTCTGAAAGCTCAAAAGTAGCACACGCTTGCACAGAAGATTGTAAAAAAGATTGCGAAAATAAGATGGCTTCTAAAAAAGAATGTAAACAAAACTGTAAAATGGCTTGTTGCGCTACAGAAGGCACAAAATAAATTTGTATTGAAAACAAAAAAAGCAGGCTTAAAGCCTGCTTTTTTTATGGTAATAAATTTTCTTTTTCTTTTAGTTCTTATAATTCAGCATTAATCCAAGTCCAACTAGAAATATCAACTTGAGAACCCGTATTGTAAGCTCCAGTTAATGTAGCAGCAACACTATCAATAATAACATTAGCTAAAGGTCCATCATCAGCCATATCAATATTAGTATCATAACCACTTAAATAAAGGTTGGTGATTGTTGCCCCAGATTGTTTTTTGAATTGTAATGCGATTCCACCAGTTGTAGAAATTGCAGTTACATTGGTAAACATAGGATTTTCGTTTTCTTTATCAGCTTCAAAAGCAGTAGAAAAGTTATCGATAGTATGAGAAATGTATGTATTTGTTACAGAACCATTCCAACCTTCTGTCCAGTCGATAGAATCATCCTCATTATTTTCTAAATAAATATTGGTCACTGATACTGTACCTCCAAAAAACTCAACACCATCATCTGCACCATTAATTACAGCAACATTTTCAACAGTAGTTCCAGAACCTACAGCATAAAAAGAAATTCCATTGTATTCAGATTCTGAATTAATAGCTGCTCCTGTACCTTTAATTACTAAGTTTTTAATAGAACCAGAACTATCGTTGTCAGTTGTTCCACCATAAATAAATCCACCAACTTCTGCAGTTGAATTAGCACCTGATGTTGTACTTGCTTTTCCACAGATAGTTAATCCACCCCAATCTCCAGGTTCTGCTCCAACAGAAGACATAACTACTGGATTAGCAGGAGTACCTTGAATATCAATTTCACCATCAATTAAAACAGCGATATATACATCTACACCACCAGCTCTAGCGCTAATTTTTGTTCCCTCTGGAATAATTAATTTACCACCAGCTTCAACAATATAAGACGAGCTTAGTCTATATTTTTTAGAGCTATCTAAAGTTAATGTTGTGCTTAAAGTTCCACTTAAATCTACAACCTCTGTTAATTCTGCACTTGCCCAAGAAAAAATATCAATATCTACAGTTGCTGCAGCATTATAACTTAATGCAGGATCTGCAGTTGCACCATCAATAATAACATTTGCTAATGGTCCATCATCAGCCATATCAACAGTAACATCATAACCCACTAAAGATAAGCCTGTAATTGTAGCACCAGATTGCTTTTTAAATTGTAAAGCTGTGCCACCAACAGAAGAAACTGCAGTTAAGTTTGTTAATTTAGGGTTTCCATTTTCTTTATCAGCTTCAACCACAGTAGAAAAATCTGCCTTTGTGTTTACAACGTAAGCATTGTTAACTGTACCATTCCAACCTTCTGTCCAATCGATTGCATCATCTTCGTTATTTTCTAAATATAAATTGTTTACAGAAACTGTACCACCGAAAAATTCTACACCATCATCAGCACCATCAATAACAGCTAAATTTTCAACTACTGTTCCTGAACCTACAGCGTAAAAAGAAACTCCATTGTATTCTGATTCTGCATTAATTGCAGCACCAGTTCCTCTAATAATCAAGTTTCTAATAATACCTGAACTATCTCCATCTGTTGATCCTCCATAAATAAAACCACCAACCTCTGCTGTTGCATCTGCACCAGCTGTTGTGGTTGCTTTACCACATAATGTTAAACCACCCCAATCTCCAGGAGCACTATTTGTAGATGCCATAATTACAGGATTACCTGCAGTACCATTTACATTAATTTTACCACCTTGTAAAACAGCTATATATATATCTACGCCATTAGCAACTGCATTAATTTGAGTACCTGCAGGAATATTTAACGTTACACCATCATCTACAAGAAAAGACCCACTTAATGTATAAGAAACAGAGGAATCTAAAGTATAATCTTCCTCTAACTTACCATTCATTATACCATTTTTAAGGTTTTCTATTACAGGAGAATCTACTGTAATAATCGGTTCTGGATCATCACCACAACTTGTAAAAGTAAATGCTAAAATTGTAGCAAATAGAAATAAGAATTTAAAATTTTTCATTTTTTTTATTTTATTTTTTTGTTTGTTTCAGTCCCACAAAAATGATATTAATTGTTGTCTTATTGTTTAAGTAAATATTAAGTGATTGTTAATGTTAAAAAAGAAAAAACGGTTTTTGTTAACTTAGTGTTACGTCAATAAAAAAGATCGGTTTTTAACATTAAAGTCAAAAAAACCGATCTTTTATAAGTTTTAAAAAAAGTAGTTTAATTCTGTTTTTTTAAAAAGTATATTTAAAATTTAATGATAGCTGACTCCCTTTTTTGTACTGTAAAACAGTTTCTGTAGTAGTTATACCTGTATTTAAATTTCTAATATCTTGTGTTTGTCTTATTGAAGGGTTTAATAAGTTTCTACCAATAAATCGAGCTGTTAATTTTTCTGTGATTTCTTTGCTCAATACTAAATCAAGTGTTACAAAACCTTTTTCAATAATTTCTTCATTGAATAAAGTATCGCTACTTGCAAAACTTTCTGGGCTACCTAATGCAAATATTTTATCAGAAGAATAGTTACCAGATAAGGTAGCTATAAATTCTTTTTCTTTTTTATTGCTATAAGAAAGTGCAGAGTTAAGAATAAAATCTGAGGCACCTTGTAATGAAGATTCTGTTTTGTTATTGTATTGAAAATTGGTTAATAAATCTTGAGTTAACCACATTTGAGTAACATTACCTGTTAGGCTCATTAAGTTTTCTTCATCTTCATTTTTTAAAAATCCAACTCTACCCTCTACTTCAATTCCAAAAATATTTGCTTCATCTCCAGTATTATTAAATTGAAAAATACCAGCAGAACCTCTTGCTTGAGCTAAGTTGATAGGATCTTCAATTTTTTTATAAAATGTTGTTACAGATACCAACTCTTCACTACTAGGATAAAATTCCCATTTTAAATCAACATTATACACATTAGATCTTTCTATATCAGGGTTTCCTTTGGTTACCCTTCCTGTTGGAGATACGTATTCAAATGGTGCAAATTCTTTAAATTCTGGTAAGGTTTGAGAAATACTTGTTGCAAAACGAACAAAATTTCTGTCATTTAACTCATATTTTAAATTAATACTTGGGTTAATGTTGTTATAATCTCTGCTTAAAGAGCCTGTTCTTCCTTGAAAATTGGCAACATCCCATTCCACATATATTTCGTCTCTTTCATATCTTACACCAACATTACCACTAAATTTATTAAATTGAAAATCGAAATCTGCAAAACCAGCAATAGCATCAAAGGTACCATTATACCTGTCTAATGGTCTTTCTACCAATCGTAAACCATTATTAAATGCTGTAGAAGTAAATGTTGATGAAAACTCATCTACACTTGGTACTTGAAAACCATCTGCATCAACACCGATAAAAAGAGATCTAAAGTTTCTTTCTTTATGTCTGTAGTTTACACCAAAATTAAGTTTGTAAGGTAAATTATCATCTTCATCTGCTTCACCTAAAGACCAACTATCTTTTACGTATGCATTGATTTCGTTATCCTCAATTTTTTGGCTTGATTTTCTTTGTTGAAAAGCACTGTTATTTGCATATTGAACAGTTGTAGGGTTTAAGATACTTACCTCATTTCTAATTCTATTTGGTTCTTCTGCTAAAATAAAATTGAAACCTACAGCCCATTTTAAGGTATTATTTTCAAACAAGTTATGTTCTCCTAAAACTTGATTTACAAACATTAATGTTTGTTTAAAATTTTGGTCTCTTACAAAAGCGCCATCTTCTTCGGGTTCTTGCTCAAAAACAAAACCTGTTCCATTTCTACCTTGTTCATACAAATAATCTATACTTTTTGCAACAAACAAAGAGTTGTATTTGATTTTATGATCATTATTTAACTTTAAACCAAGGTTAGCGTATGCAGTTGTATTTACATTAGAATTAAATATTTCTACATCATCAAAAATTTGCTCAACAATGTTGGCTCTTGCTATTTTAAATAATCCATTTTGATAATTAAATGACTTTGAATGTGATGCTGTTGCAAATATTGACAACTCTTTACCAAAAACATCAAACTTAGTGCCACCAGAAAGTGAAAGACTGAAGTTTAAAGGTGTACTTTGACTTTTAGTATCCCAACCTTGTCTTGTAATTAAATCTTGAACGGCAAATTGCTTTTGATGAAAACCCATAGTTACATCATCTGTAATAATGGTTCTTCTAAAATCACCAAATTGCTCCATAACGTTTGTGTTAGAACCTCCAGATACACTAATTGAGAATTCTTTTCTTCTGTAACCCTTGGTTTCTACATTAACGTTACCTGATGCTTGATCTAAATAATTAGAAGTTGCATAGGTTTTACTTATACCAACATTCTCAATAATACTTGTTGGAAATAAACTTAGGTTGATGTTCTTATTATCAACATTATCAGATGGTATTGGTAAACCATTCATTGTTGTAGATAAATATCTGTCACCTAAACCTCTTACATAAATATCTCCTGTTCCCTCACTCTTGGTAACACCAGAAATTTTTGTAGTTGCATTAGATGCATCAGATACACCAGTTTCGGACAATCTTTGCGCTCCAATACTTTCTACAATTACTGTAGCGTTTTTCTGTTTTGTTAAAAGCGCCGATTTTTTATCTCTACCAACAGCTGCCCTAACAACCACATCATCTAAAGCAACACCTTCTTCTGCAGACATTAGTTGATTAATAGTTACTGTCTGACCTGCTTTTACTGTAAATGTTTTCTGAATGGTTTTATATCCTAAAAAACTAAATACAACTGTGTGTGTACCAGCTGGAACAGTAAGAGCGTATTTACCATCAAAATCTGTAGTTGTACCAATTGTAGTACCCTTAATAAGTACATTTGCAAAAGGTAAAGGTTCGTTATTGGTTTCTTTATCAGATAATAAACCTGTTAATTTACCTTTATCTTGAGCTATTAAAAACTGACTCAAAGCAAAAAAAGTAATCAATAAAAATTTTTTCATTCTATGTGTATTATTTACTGCTGCAAAAGTCCGTTTGTTTTGTAAAGTCTATGTTAGTTGTAAATTATGGTTGAGTTAATTAGTTGTTAACTTAGTGTTATCAAACCCAATTTGTAAATAGTAATTTGTTGGTGGTGAATACAAAATAAAAATGATACTTTTACTTGCGAATTGTTGGGCAAATTTCATAACATTAAGATAACATTATCAATATGCTGTGTATTTAACTTTGCTTTTTTAAATTGATGACCCAAAAATGGAAGATCCATATATTTTAATGCTAATTGCATTAGCTGTTTTAGCTATTGTAGATTTGGTAGTAGGCGTAAGTAATGACGCTGTAAACTTTTTAAATTCAGCAATTGGCTCTAAAGCTATTTCTGTTAGAAATATTATGATTATTGCTAGTGTTGGTGTATTCTTTGGTGCAGTTTCTTCTAGTGGAATGATGGAAGTAGCTCGTAAAGGTATTTTTAACCCAAGTATGTTTGTATTTCAAGATGTAATGTACATTTTTATGGCAGTTATGATTACAGATATCTTGTTATTAGATGTGTTTAACTCTTTAGGTATGCCCACCTCAACAACAGTTTCTATTGTTTTTGAATTGTTAGGTTCTGCTGTTGTAATTGCGTTGATAAAAATTACACAAAATGACACCCAAAGTTTATCTGCAATCTGGGAATATATTAATTACAGTACTGCATCAAACATTATTTTAGGAATTTTATTATCAGTGGTTGTTGCTTTTACTGTTGGTGCCATAGTACAATATTTTTCTCGTGTAATTTATTCTTTTAATTTTGAAAGTAGGCCTGCTTATATTAATTCTTTATTTGGTGGTTTTGCGATTACAGCTATTACCTATTTTATTATCATTAAAGGGTTAAAAGGAACGCAATTTTATGGAAGTTTAAAAGGATATTTAGAAGGTAATACTTTAGAGATTATAGGAGCTAGTTTTATAATTTGGTCTATTCTATCTCATTTAATTACCAAAGTTTTTAAATTGAATATCTTAGTACTAATTATTGGTGTTGGTACCTTTTCTTTAGCTATGGCTTTTGCAGGTAATGATTTGGTAAACTTTATTGGAGTGCCTATTGCTGCATTAAATTCTTACGAAGCCTGGAGCGAAGCTTTTAGTATTTCTGGTACTTCTCCAGATACTTTTTCTATGGGCAGCTTGGCTAAAAAAGTACCTTCTAATATATGGTTATTACTGTTGGCTGGTGCAATTATGGTGGTTACACTTTGGACTTCTAGCAAGGCACAAAATGTAATAAAAACAGGTATAGATTTATCTAGGCAAGGAGAAGGACATGAGAAATTTCAACCCAATAATTTATCTAGAGTTGTGGTTCGTTTTGCCATGTTTTTAAATACTGGTGTAAACTACCTAATACCTAGTAAGACACAAAATTTTATTAATAAAAAATTTGAAAAACCAGTTGTTCGATTACCTAAAGATAAAACCTTTGAAATGCCAGCCTTTGATTTGGTTAGAGCTTCTGTAAACCTAATTATGGCCAGTGTTTTAATTTCTATTGCCACTTCTATGAAGTTACCTTTATCTACAACATATGTTACTTTTATGGTGGCCATGGGTACTTCTTTAGCAGATAGAGCTTGGGGACGTGAAAGTGCAGTGTACAGAGTAGCTGGTGTATTAAATGTAATTGGTGGCTGGTTTTTAACGGCAATTATTGCTTTTGTAGCTGCTGGTATTGTGGCTTATTTAATAAGTTTAAGCATTGCATTTATACCTATTCTTTTGTTATTAGTTGCCTTTTTAATTACAAAAAACTCCATTGCACACAGAAAAAAAACAAAAGAAATAAAAAGAAAAACACATATAGAACGATCTGAATTAATTACCATTAATGGTGTAATTGAAGAAAGTTCAGATCATATTTCTGGTGTTGCTAGTAGAGTTAGTAAACTGTATACAAATGTTGTGAATGATTTGGCAAATCATGATTTAAATAAATTACGTAAAACAGATAAACACGTAGAAAAATTAAATAATGAGATTGATGATTTAAAAGACAACGTATTTTATTTTATTAAATCTTTAGATGAAACCTCTGTACAAGCCAGTCGTTTTTATATTATGGTTTTAGGCTATTTACAAGATGCAGCGCAATCTATTAGTTATATTTCTAGAGCTAGTTTTAAACATGTTAACAACAACCATAAGAATTTAAAAAAGGGACAATTAAAAGATTTAAAAGCTATAAATAACGATCTTTCTCAAATTCTTGATAATGTTAGTGATGTTTTTAAATCTCGTGGTTTTGAAGATTTAAATTCTATTTTAATTCAAAAAAGAGTTTTATTAGAAAATGTGTCAACATCTGTAGAAAAGCAAGTAGCAAGAATAAGAACAGATGAAACAAGTCCAAAAAATTCTACCTTGTATTTTAGTATTTTACTAGAAACTAAAGATTTAATGAAAGCTTTAATGAACTTGCTTGAAACCTATGAAGAGTTTTATCTAAGCACAAAGTAATTTTTTATTGTTACTAAAACCAAAAACCTAGATTAAATACCCAAAAGTTTTGTAAAGTTCCTGGAGACCATGTATACTTTAATTCTATTGGGCCAATTAAACTATTGTAACTATACCCCAAGGCATAACCAGATTTGATATCTTTAAATATTTCGATATCTTTAAACACATTACTGTCTAACCTTGCATAATTTGCTATAAAAGTGGCATAGTGATTTTCTGCAAAAGCATATCTTAATAAAAATTCTGATTTCACAAACGAATCATCAGATAACTCTGCAAAATCATATCCATATAAAGATACAAATGTGTTTACATAATTTTGGTTATATCCTCCTAAATAAAAGTCGAATATGTTATTTGAATCAGCACTATTTAGCGTAAAACCTGCTTCATTAGTGTTTTGAAACGTTAATTTATTAAAAAATGTTGTAGCAAAACCTAAAGTTCCTCGGGTTTGTGCAAAACTACTAAAAGCATCATTATAGCCAGTTGCATTCAAATACCATTTAAAATTTAAATTAGCAAAGTATCCTTTAGTTACAAAATATTTTTTATCGTAAGTATCTAGTTTTAAGTAACCAAATACATTATAATAGTTTGTATTATCTATAACTGTTTTTTCGTTATTTACTAAAATTGTTTCTGTAGTTGCTTTTAAAAATTTATGTTCTACACCTAATCCTAAAGCAAATTTTCTATCGAAAGTAGTTTGTACAAAAAATTGATTTGTAATATCTGTATAACTTACATTGATAGTGCTAATATTTGGAAACTGAGACGTGATAGGGTTAAATTTAGAATTGGTTCTGAAATGGTTGTATCTAGATTTCAAACCATAACTTATGTAAAAACCATTGTCTACAAAATAGTTTAAATTGTATCGTAAATTATCGCCTAAAACCACATCTAAAGAAAATAAATCGTTATTTCTTAAAACGTGTTTTTGGCTATAGTTTACCAAAACGCCAGATTTATAAAGTAAATCGTAATGACCACCTAAGCTTACATATGCGTTATCTTTACCTTCTTTTAAATTAAAGCTTAATAGGTAAGAACTATCTTTTTGATGTTGTAATTGATAAGCTATTCTATCGTAATTTTTTGTGGCAGATAAAAAGTTAATTCTTTTTGATATTTCTTGTCTAGTAATGCTATCTCCCTCTCTAATTTTTAGCTTTCCTAATACAAAAGCTCTGGTGTAATTTTTAGAGCCTGTTAAGTTAATTGCTGTAATGTAGCGCTTATTGGTATTGATAACAAGGGGCTTTTTTTCTTTTTTTCCTTTTTGTTTATCAGCAAGTTCTTTAAAAATTTTACGGTACTTTTTGGCTTCTATTTCTCCTTTTTCTAAGATTTCATCCTTTTTATCAAAATCTACAACACTAAACTTAAAAATATCTGGATGAATGTATACATCTAGCTTTTCTTTTTCTTTTTTGCTTTTATTATACATCTGATAACTCACAATTTGATTCAAAATTTCAATAGCAGAAGTTAGGTTTTCTTTTTCAACCAACCTACCTTCTACATCTACACCAATTATAATATCCATTCCTTTAGATTTCATAATAGATACCGGAAAATTATTAGCAACACCACCATCTATAAGTAATTTATCATCAATAACTACAGGATTTAATAGTGTTGGAAATGAACCGCTTGCTCTTAAAGCTAAGGGTAATGAACCTTTTTCTAACAATACTTCATTGCCTGTTTCTACATCTGTTGCTACGCAAAAAAACGGAATAGAAAGTTTAGAAAAGTCCGATATATTTTCGGTACTATCTAATAGTTCAAATAACAAGTTTAAAATGTTTTGACCTTTAGATACCCCTTTTGGTAGGCCCACTTTTCCTTTAGTAACAGGCAAGGTAATTTTGGTTTTTTCTAAATACTCTTTTTCAAAAAAAGTTGCAGAACTTCTGGGCAGCTTATCTCTTAAAAGACTAACAAAATCGGTTTTTTTTACAATCTCCTCAATTTCAATTGCAGAAAATCCAGTAGCATACAAACCACCAATAATGGCACCCATACTAGTACCACCAATATAATCTAATTGAATACCGGCTTTGTCAATTTCTTTTAAAATACCTAAATGTGCAAAACCTTTTGCTCCACCACCACTTAATACTAAACCTATTTTGGGTTGTTTTTGTTGTGCTATAACCAATATTGGAAAAGCTATTGCTAAAAGAAAGAGTTTAACTTTCATTTTCTTTTTTAGGATGATAATATTCATGCACTTTTACAGCTCTTGCATTTCCAATTACTTCTTTTAAAGCATCAAAAGAAGCTTCTTTAACACGTTTTGCCGATTTAAATTTACGCAATAAATTGGTAATGGTTTGTTTGCCAATGTCTGGTATTTGTTCTAGCTCTGATTGAATGGCACTTTTACTACGTTTATTTCTGTGAAACGTAATTCCGAATCTGTGTGCCTCGTTTCTTAAAAACTGGGTAATTTTTAAGGTTTCCGATTTTTTATCTAAGTACAAAGGAATTGGATCATCTGGATAATAAATTTCCTCTAAGCGTTTAGCAATACCAATAATTGCAATTTTGCCACGTAAGCCTAAAATTTCTAAACTTTTTACTGCAGATGAAAGCTGCCCTTTTCCACCATCAACAATAATTAATTGAGGTAAAGATTGGCCTTCTGCCAATAAGCGTTTGTACCTTCTAAAAACAACTTCTTCCATAGATGCAAAATCATCTGGGCCAACAACTGTTTTTATGTTATAATGTCTGTATTCTTTTTTGCTAGGTTTACCATCTCTAAACACCACACAAGCTGCAACAGGATTGGTTCCTTGTATGTTAGAATTATCAAAACACTCTATATGCCTTGGTTCTTCTTTTAAACGCAAATCTTTTTTCATTTGCGCCATAACTCGTTTTACATGCCTATCTGGATCTACAATTTTTATCTGTTTAAACTGCTCTTGTCTGTAATATTTTGCATTGCGTTCAGAGAGTTCTACAATTCGTTTTTTATCGCCTAATTTGGGGATGGTTACTTTAATATCTTCACCAATATCAACTTTAAAAGGCACATAAATTTCTGGTGATTGCGAATGGAAACGTTGCCTAATTTCTACAATAAAAAGCTCTAATAATTCTTTGTCGGTTTCGTCTAGTTTTTTCTTAATTTCTGTGGTATGAGATTGAATAATTGATCCATTAGAAATCTTTAAAAAATTGGCATATCCATGGGTTTCATCAGAAATAATACTAAAAACATCTACATTACTTATAGACGGATTTACAATAGTACTTTTTGCTTGATAACTGTTTAAACGATCTAGCTTTTCTTTAATTTTTTGAGCCTTCTCAAATTCCATTTGCGTTGCAAACGAATGCATTAAATTGGTTAAACGCTCTATACTTTCTTTAAAATTACCTTTAATAATATTTCGAATTTCTTTGATAGATTCGTTATAATGTGCTTCAGTTTCTAAGGCTTCGCAAGCTCCTTTACAGTTTTTTAAATGATATTCTAAGCATACTTTATACCTACCTTCGTTAATTTTCTGTCGACTTAAATCGTAGTTACAGGTTCGTAAAGCGTACACATCTTTTATAACCTCTAACAGTACTTTTACAGTGCGTACAGAAGTATAAGGCCCATAATATTCAGAACCATCTTTAATAACTCTTCGTGTTAAAAAAATTCTTGGAAAACGTTCTTTTTTAATGCACAACCAAGGGTAAGTTTTATCGTCTTTTAACAAAACATTGTATCGAGGTTTGTACTTTTTAATTAAGTTATTTTCTAATAAAAGTGCATCTGTTTCTGTATTTACAACAATGTGTTTTATACTGTTTATGTTTTTAACCAACACTCTGGTTTTACCACTATCGTGCGTTTTTGTAAAATAAGAACTTACCCTTTTTTTTAAGTTTTTAGCTTTACCAACATAAATAATTTTGTCTTCCTTATCAAAATATTGATATACACCAGGAGCATTTGGTAAGGTTTGTATTTGAAGTTCTAAAGATGCAGACATGCCCAAAAGTAATTAATTTTGAGTGATAATTTAATCGATTTGTGCTTCAAATTCTGTTAAAAAAATAGAGTTGGTATTATCTACAACTTGCCATCCATAAATAGCTGATAGTTGATAAATTTTAGAAATTTCTTCGAAAAAACGTGTTTTTGCTTCTTTTTTTAAGTGGGTTAACGCAGCTGTCTGTTTTATTTTTTCGATGCTTTTTTGGTTGATTTTATTTAAATCTTCTTTAGAAAAAGTATTAAACTGACTTTCTTGTAAATCAAAATATTTAATATCTGGTGCAATAGTAACCTCTTCTTTAGGTATTTTGTTGATGTAAATTTTCTTTTGTAAAGAATCTATTTGAATTTCTAATTTTGATAAATCGTAACCCACTTCTACTTTAGCATTAACAGTTACAATAGCTTGTTTATCAAAAGATAAATAGTCGTAAAAATATTTTTTAGAATCTTTAAAATTGTACACTTCAGAAAAAGTACTGCCAGAAACCACTAACTTACTTAAGTTTTTAATGGAATGTACCACTACATTTATTTCTTCTTGTGTTTGATGTTTATCTTCTTTTTGATACCAAAACTTTGCAATAAAAAAGCCGATTAAAAAAACGAGAATGTACCTTGAAACCTTCATAAATATAGTGTGTTAGCAATTCGATAAAAATTACAACACAAGTTACTAAAAAACAAAATGTAAATTAGAAAAAGATTATTCTTCTGTAGTTGTTGCCTCAATTTCTTTAGTATCTTCTTTGGGGAAAGCTTGTTTGCTAAAAATAAAAAGTAAGGCTACACCAATAGAAATATAGGAATCTGCTGGATTAAAAATATATTGAAAAAAAGTAAATGGATCTCCGCCAACAAACGGAATCCATTCTGGTAAATCTCCACTCCAAATAGGAAAATAAAACATGTCTACCACTTTACCAAAAAACAGTTTACCATCTGTGGTTTCTGGAAAAAGAGTAGCCACCTCATGTTTTGGATGATTAAAAATTACTCCGTAAAAAATAGAATCGATAATATTACCAACAGCACCAGAAAAGATTAATGAAATACCAATAATTACGGCATTATGTACTTTACGTTTTATAGTGCCTTGTAACCAATAAATAATAGCACCTACAGCTACAATTCTGAATATTGTTAAAAAAAGCTTACCAGCATTACCCCCAAATTCAATGCCCATTGCCATCCCGTTATTTTCTACAAAATGGATTCTAAACCAGTCAAAAACTTTAACTTCTTCACCTAAAACAAAGTTAGTTTTTATATAGATTTTTATAACTTGATCTAAAATAATGGTGATTAAAATCGTAAGAATTGCAATATTCTTTTTTGACATTTCGCTGTTTTTGAAGCCACAAAAATAAGAATATTATTCAGAATAGATTACTCTTAATTTAAACTCTATATCTATGAGTTTTTTTACCGTTTTTTTTTGTTAAAGTTTTAATAGCACTATTAATCTACTTCTCTTCCTTTACTTGCTTGTAAAAGCTCAAACCAATCTTCTAAATCTAACTTTATAGAAAGCGCTTTATTTGCGTTTAAAATTCGGTTTGTATTGGTTGTACCAATTACTGGAGATATTTTTGCGGGGTGTTTTAAAATCCATGCAAGTAAAAGAACGTCTTCAGAAACTGCGTATTTATTCTTTAATTTTTCTAGTACAGCCTTAATTCTTTTCGATTGCTCATTTTCTGCTCTAAAAACCTTGCCTAATGGACTCCAACACATAGGTTGTATTTGGTTTTGTAACATCTGATCTAAACTACCATTGTTCATTGCAGAAGGTTGACTTAAAGAAAACTCAACTTGATTTACGGTAACCGGAATTTTATCGTTAATTAACGTTACTTGAGATGGTGTAAAATTAGATACTCCAAAATTCAAGATTTTTTGTTGTTCTTGTAGTTCTAAGATGGCATCTCTAATTTCGTTAGGATCCATTAGCGGACTTGGTCTGTGCAATAAAAAAGTATCTAAATAATCTGTTTTAAGATTTTTTAACGATTGATGTGCACTATCAATAATATATTTTTTAGAATAATTATAATGCTTTATTGTATTGGTTCTTGCATTTCCCACCAATTGAATACCACATTTAGAAATCAATTTTATCTTATCTCGATCAATTTTACTTTCAATCAAAGCTTTTCCGAATTCTGATTCAGTAGAATAATCCCCATAAATATCTGCATGGTCAAAAGTGGTATTTCCATTTTGCACACAGAATTGAATCATTTCAATTTGCTCTTTGGTAGAAAACTGCTTTCCCCATTTTCCCCAAGACATGCATCCTATTACTATTTCTGATTTTGGCATTTTATTCTTTATTTATTATTGTTGCACTTGCTTGCGCTGTAGGATATACCACTAAATCTTCGATATTTACATGATAAGGTCTTGTAACTACAAAGTTGATAATGTCTGCAATATCTTCTGCCTGTAAGGCTTTAAAACCCTTGTAAACGGTTTTGGCTCTTTTTGTATCTCCTTTAAAACGTACATCAGAAAATTCGGTTTCTACCAAACCTGGATGAATACCTGCAACTCTGATATTGTATTCGTTTAAATCTAATCGCATGGATTTATTTAAAGCGTTTACAGCGAATTTTGAGGCACAATACACATTACCATTCTTATAGACTTCTTTACCTGCTGTAGAGCCAATATTTACAATAAAACCTGAGTTATTATCAATCATTTTTGGAATAATTGCTTTTGATACATACAATAGGCCTTTTACATTGATATCTAACATGGCATCCCAATCATCAATATTACCTTCTTGAAT
Organism: Polaribacter litoreus; assembly: GCF_054584775.1. Classification (NCBI taxonomy): domain Bacteria; kingdom Pseudomonadati; phylum Bacteroidota; class Flavobacteriia; order Flavobacteriales; family Flavobacteriaceae; genus Polaribacter; species Polaribacter litoreus. The sequence continues at coordinate 47,272 of NZ_JBTLRD010000010.1, forward strand.
TGTAGTTAAACCGTGTGCATTACCTGCATTATTGATTAAAATATCGATATTTTGAAAATTTTTAGGCAACGATTGTATTGCTTTTTGTACTTCTTCTCTTTTAGAAACATCGAAGTTTAGTGTAATTATTTCTGTTTGATTGCTTAATGTTTCTTGTAATTTAGTTAATCGCTCTTGTCTTCGACCACAAAGAATTAATTTTATATTATTTTGGGCAAATAATTCTGCTGTAGCCTTACCAATTCCGGATGTAGCGCCTGTTATAAATGCTGTTTTTTTCATTTTTTTAATTGTATTTTAATACAGTTCTATTGATGTAGGTTAGGTTTTGTACAAACATCTTTTTACTGCGCTTAAGTTGACAAATAGTGTATAAAAATAGTGAAAGAAATTTACTTTATTTTTATTTTAAAAAACTACTTTTTGTCAATTGTAAACAACGAAAAAGCCACCCTCCTCAGGGTGGCTTCTCTTTCGATTGATTATTTAAAATAACCAACCAAAAATCAACTAACCAAACTTTATTTTAAATTTCTTCTATCTTTTGTTTTTCTTATTACTTTAGTACGTTTTCTGTTGTTATTCCTTACAACCTCTTTAGCACTTTTAACATTCTTTTCACCTTTTAAATATTGTATAAAACCTCTACCTAAAAACTCATATGTTGTGTCTGAACTAAGGTGATAAAGACTTATCCTTCCATCATTAACAACGCTTAATTCAAACTCTTCTATATCTCCACCATCATAATTCAATGTTAAAATTTTAAGGTCGTCAAAACCATTTACATCAAATATTTCATATCCTCCTACATAATCCCAATTAATGTTTGCAATTTGTGTGCCAAGATTATCTTGAGAACTATAAAATGTTGTTATATTTTCTGGTGTAAATCCTAAGTAGTTTTCATTATCAAAAGGATTTTCGCTACCTCCAACTACATTAATTTTTTCCCAAGCTTCGTATTCTTGTAAAAAATATTCTATGTTTTCGTAAAACAACCTGTCGTAATCGAAATTGTTAATGCTATATCCTACTAAATAGTATGCTACATTTTCTCTATAATTGTACAATCTAATTTCGCTGTTAGAAATAATATCTACTTCAAAATCGTTAAAACCATCTACATCGTGATTGGTTTCTAAAAGGCCATTGAAAGCATTGTAAGTTCCTACATCAATTCCGAAACCATTTCCTGTTCTTCCAATATCCACAATATTATTATTTGCATATAAAATGCCATTGATAAACGATAATGTAAATGCTCTAGATACATAAGGTACATCTCCAGTACCTGTTGTTCTATGATAATCTACATACCATAAATCGTAACCACTAACAACATCTTCTAAAGTTAATGGATATTCTTCTACAAAACCATCATTATAAATGGTACAAGAAGTTAATAATGACCCTGTAATAATAATCGTAAAAAGTAGTTTTAGCGTCTTCATAAGCTTTCTGTTTTATGGTTATACTTATCAATATTCAAATTACGTGCCAAAAAAAATCCATTCTTATATGAATGGATTAAACTATTGATTTTAAGTTTCTTAAAAATACAAATAAAAAGAATTTATTTTACTTTTTGAAGTAATTTTATACTGTAATATGCTAAATTTCCATTGATTCTATAACTAATTACGGCTTGATTTTCTTTTAACTTAAAGGGAAATTTTTTTATTTGTGGTATTGGATTATTCAATTCTTTAGTTGGGTTTTTATCTAAAACAAGCTCGTTTTGTTTGCTTACTGTGTTAAAATAACCAATGATAAATTTACCAGATGTTGCATTTTTAGTTTGAAGTTTTGTTGTTTTATTTCTAAAATATATGTTCTCAAACTTAACATCTTTGTTTGTTATATAGTTGATTTTTACACTAGTTCCTTTAACGCCTGGCTGATCTCCTGCCCAATTTTCATATACTGCAGTTGATATTTTAAATGGTGCATTTTTATCAAATTGTAAACTGCTACATTGAGAAAAACTGATAATAAAAATTAATATTGATAAATGTTTCATTGTTGATTTTTATTGCATTCCCTCCAAATTATGTGCCAAGATAAAAACAAATTTAAATTTAATGTTACAATAGCCTACAAAATAAAAAGAGGTAGCAATTGAATTGCTACCTCTTTTTTTACATTATTCCTTAATGATATAAGGCTATTTAATTTAGAAATTGAATCTAAGTGCTGCGTTCCAAGTAGTACCGAAACCAAACCAAACTGAATTTCTTACATCAATACCTTCCCAAGTATCAAAGCTTCCATCAGCAGCAATATTTGTATTAGATTCTGCAATGTATACTGTATCAAAAACATTGTTAACATTTACTCTAAACGAAGAGTCCATACCTAAAAACGTAAATCTTGCAGTTGCTCCTAAATCTACTAAACCATAAGAAGGTAATTTTAAAGCACCATCATTATCTTCAGTATCAAAGTCTTCGATTGAATAATCTGCATATAAACCGTCTACAAAACGATAGTTAGCATCAAAGCTAATTTTATCACTTAAGTCATAATCTAAACCTAAACTAGCCGTTGTTTGAGCAGCATCACCTACTTTAACATCTTCTAAATATAAAGTACCTGTACCTACTAAGGTTTGGTTGTCATCAAATAAAGATGATTCAAAATCTTTAGTATATCTCCAGTCTCCTAAAGAAAACATACCTGTTACTTTTAACTTATCTGTAGCATAATATGTAGCTTCACCCTCAATACCATTGTGTTGTACATCTATATCTGTAAATTGCGCTGTACCAAAATTTGAAGAGTTTGGAATAGGGAAACTTCTTGATAAGAATCTATTACCCCAAGTAGTTGCGTATGCATTAATTTTTATGTCTAATTTACTAGTTTTATAACCATACCCTAACTCAAAAGATACAATTTCTTCATTCTGTAAATCTTCAGAGATAGCGTTACCAAAGTTTGGAAAAACTGCATCGAATAAGGGTTGTCTAGAGATAAAACCTGCATTAAAAAATACGTTTGATTTTTCGCTAAAGTTATAGTTAGCACCACCTTTTACATAACCACCAGTCATGTTTTTTGTGTCAGAAACTGGATTATTTGCTGGTTGATTGAAGTAATCTTCTCTTTGAAAAGATTGATTAGAAACCCCAAACTGTAAAACTGCAGTTATTTTTTCTTCATCGTTATATTCAACTAAACCGTTAACACCTTGCCAACCTACAACACCTACGTTATAGTAATCCATTTTTACAGTTTTTAAACCTGTATCGTTGAATGGAGAAGCTTTTACAACGTGATTTATAATTTGTCCAGCTGAATTTTCATTTCCTGTAGAAAAGTATCCATCTAAACCTAATAAATCATTTAATACTCTGTAGTGATATCCTCTATAAGATCTTAAGTCTACACCAATAGAAGCATTGAATTTACCAAAAGTTGCATCTAAACTAGAGATACCTCCATACCAATCGTGAGAGTTCATAGAAGCTCTTCTTACTAAAACTGCTCTATTTACATTATCGTCTCTAAAACCATTAGAACCAATTAACTGACCAGCGTAATCACCAACAGATCCAGTATATGCAGCAGTAGATGCTCTATTTTCAGCCACTAAAGCATCAAAATTAATAGTACCATCTGCATTTCTGGCTCCTCTACCATCTTCATTGTAGTGTTCAGTTAAATCTTTTCTAAAAGGTAAAATGTCTAAAGTTGCATTTCTAAAGTTATTTCCTCTAGGACCTGTTCCACCTCCACGACCCCAAGAGCCATAAAGAGAAGTATTTAATTCTAAGTTTTCAGAAATTTCCCAATCCCAGTTAAAGGTAGCTAAAGGTTTGTTGTAAAAGTTTCTTCTTAAGTTGTATTCTTCTCCGTTTAAAGTACCTCCATTAGAGTTCCATCTTCTATCAATACCACTATCTCCAAAGTTTTGGTAATCTCTAATTGATACCCAAACATCTCTTTGGTGGTGCCATTGACCTGCCCCTAAGAATGATAAATTAAATTTTGATTTAGACCCTTCTGGTTCATAACCTACAGCTGCAAAATACGTATACCCTTCACCAGAAGTGTTGTCTACGTAACCATTACCTTCCCATCTTGATAATAATACTGAAAATGCCCATCCTTTGTCATTTGTACCAGTATTGTAAGAAGCTCCTGTTTTTAAGTAACCATCGTTACCAACCATTTGAAAGAAAGAACCTCCTTGAGTTTTTTGAGCTGCTTTTGTAAAAATAGAAACAGTACCACCTACAGATGGAACAGCTAATCTAGAAGCCCCTAAACCTCTTTGAATTTGGATTCCAGAAGCAACATCTGTTAAACCTTGCCAGTTAGACCAGTATACCCAACCGTTTTCCATATCGTTAACAGGTTGACCATTGATTAAGAAAGAGGTATTACTTTGATCGAAACCTCTTAAAGAAATTCTAGAATCTCCATAACCACCACTAGTTTTAGTAGCATACACACCAGGTGTGTTGTTCATAATTTCTGGAAATTCTTGGTTACCTACTTTTAAAGAAATTTCTTGTGGAGTAATTGTAGATACAGCAATTGGAGTTTCTCTCTCTTTTGCAATATCAATTACACCAGAAGTAATTACAATTTCATCTAAAGTGTTGCCTAATTCTAATTGAATAGTTCCAACGCTTGAAGAAGAAAAAGCTACTTCTTTACTTTTGTAACCAATGTAAGAGATTACAAGTGTACCAGAGTTTTTTGAAACGTTTAACGTAAACTTACCGTTAAAATCGGTGTCTGTACCGTTTTTTGTTCCTTTTTCTAAAACACTTGCTCCTGGCATTGGTTGGTTTGTTTCGTCAACAACAGTACCAGTAATTTTAGTTTGCCCTAATACTGTGGCTGACACAAATAGTAACGCAACAAGTAATAAGTTTTTAAAATTTTTCATCGTTTAATTTGTTTATTGAATGATGTCGCAAAATTCTTGCTTTTACAGCATTGGTATGTTAACCTAATGTTAAGTTTTAACGTAAAATTAAGATATAATAAAGCACAAAAAAAGTGTTTAATTTTTAAAAATCAAACACTTATGTATAAATCGCTTTATTACTAAAAACTTAATTTCGAGTTAACCTTTTACTAAGTTAAAGATGATTAAAGAAACCTACTGTTTATTCAGTAATTTTTTAGCTAGTTCTTTACCTAATTCAACTCCAAATTGGTCATAACTGTAGATATTCCATAAAATACCTTGTGTGTAAATTTTATGTTCGTAAAGAGCAACTAACTTTCCTAAAGACTTAGGTGTAAGTTTATCGAAAAGTATTGCATTACTTGGTCTATTACCTTCAAAGACTTTAAAAGGAAGTAATTGATTGATTTGATCTTCATCACCAGAAAATTGCAATTCTAAATGCACCTCTTCTTTTGTTTTTCCAAAAGCCAAAGCTTCCATTTGCCCATAATAATTTGCCATTAATTTTTTATGATGATCAGACAAACCATATAGTGACTCTTTATAACCAATAAAATCTGCAGGAATTAACTTTGTTCCTTGATGTACCAATTGCATAAATGCATGTTGCATATTTGTACCTGTACTACCCCAAACAATTGTACCTGTTTGATAATCTATTTTATCGCCATTTCTATCTACACCTTTACCATTACTTTCCATAATAGCTTGTTGTAAATAATCTGGAAGTTTCTTTAAGTATTGAGAATAGGGTAAAACTGCTTCTGTTTCTGCCATATAGAAGTTGTTATACCAAATGCTAATTAATGCTAAAATTACAGGAATATTATTCTCAAATTCTTCATTTCTAAAATGGATATCCATTTCTTCTGCACCATCTAATAAGGATCTGTAATTATCAAAACCAACAGACAAACTAATAGATAAACCTACTGCAGACCATAGAGAAAAACGACCACCCACCCAGTTCCACATTGGGAAAACATTCTTTTTATCGATACCAAAACTATCTACAGCTTCTAAATTTGTAGAAACCGCTACAAAGTGTTTAGGAATATCAAAAATAGTAGCCGATTTTAAAAACCAGTTTTTAATAGTTTCTGCATTAGATATTGTTTCTTGCGTTGTAAATGTTTTAGATACAATTACAAAAAGAGTCGTTTCAGGATTCAAATTTTTTATGATTTCTGAAACGTGATCTCCATCTACATTAGATACAAAGTGTGTGTTTAATTGATTTTTATAAAATTTAAGTGATTCTACAATCATATCAGGTCCTAAATCAGAACCACCAATACCAATATTTACAACATCTGTAATAGATTTGCCTGTATACCCTTTCCATTTACCAGAAATTACTTTGTTAGAAAAACTTTTAATTTTTCTTAAAGCTGTTTGTATTTGAGGTTTAATATTTTTACCATCAACCAAAACAGGATCATCAGAAGTACTTCTTAAAGCAGTATGTAGTACTGCCCTACCTTCTGTTACGTTAATTATATCACCAGAAAATTGACTTTCAATCGCTTTTTTTAGCTCTACTTCTTTTGCCAATTCTATTAATAAATCTATAGTTTCTTTGGTGACTCTATTCTTAGAAAAATCTACTGATAAATCATCAAACTGTAAAGAAAAGTCTGATACTCTATTTTCATCTTTATACAAATCTTTAATAGTGATATTTTGAATATCGTTAAAGTGATTTGCTAGTTTTTGCCAAGTTTGTGTTTTAGTTGGGTTGTGATTTGGTAAAGCCATTTTTTAGTTTTTTGCTATGATTTCATTTACTTCTGCAGGCTCCTCTACAGGAACTCTGTTGTAATCTAATTGATATTTTAGGGGTTGTATGAATTTAAAAAAGATTGGTTTAATTTCTTTTTTCATGGGTTTTGCTTCAGGCAATTTTATTTTAGGGTTTAGAGGATCTACTTGTCTTCCATTTTTCCAAAAACGATAACAAACATGAGGTCCTCCAGTATTACCTGTCATACCCACATAACCGATAACATCTCCTTGTTTTACATATTGTCCTTTTTTTACGGCTTGCCTACTCATATGTAAATACTGAGTAGAATAGGTGCTGTTATGTTTAATTTTTACAAATTTTCCATTACCACCTCTTCTTGTAGATTCTGTAACTGTTCCACTTGCTGTTGCTATAATTGGAGTTCCTATTCTAGCTGCAAAGTCGGTTCCTTTATGTGGTCTTATTCTATTGCCATAATACGCAATTCTTCGTCGTAAATTATATCTTGATGAAATTCTGTATTGGAATTTTATAGGTGCCTTTAAAAAGAAACTACGCAACATATTTCCTTCCTCATCATAATATTCTGGAATTCCAAGGATAGAATCTGCAACAAATCTAAAGGCGTATAAATCTTTGTCTTTGTGTTTAAATACTGCCGATTTTACTTTACCATATCCTGCAAAAGTACTATCGTCGATAAACTTTTCTTCATAAAGTATCTTAAAAGAATCTCCTTTTTGTAGTCGATAAAAGTCTAAAGTCCAAGCATAAATATCTGCAATGGTGTAGGTTAAATTAGGGTTTATTCCTAAGCTATCCATAGTTTGAGAAAAACTAGAATATACGATACCTTCTACTTCTTTTTCTACAACTTTAATCGGTTTTTTATAATTTTTAGCAATAATAATTGAATCTTTAAAATCTACTATAGTTGCATTAATTTTATCGTGTTTATAAATAAAAACCTGAGCTTTTTCTGTAGAATCTTTGCTTGCTAAAATAGTGTACGGTTTACCTGCACGTACTCTTCTAACATCAAAAGTATCTTTAACAACAGCTGCAATTTGATTTATTTTAGGATACATCACATGATGCCTGTCTAAAATAATTCCAAAACTTTCGCCACTTTCTATGGTATCTTGAATTACTTTGTAATCATCAATTTTATAGCCAAATCTAATTTCTGGTTTTGGTGCTTCTTTCTTAACAATTACAGGTTTTGGTGCTTCTTTTTTACAAGATGAGAAAGAGAGAATAAAAGCTAAAAAAATAAGTGTTTTTTTCAATGAAAATGGACTGTTTTAGATCGATATCAAAAATACAAATAAAATTGATTTCTTTTGAATCTAAAACAAGAAGTTGCTAAATCGTTTTTTATTATTTCTTCTGATAAAATCCAATGGCAAATTTTACCTTAAAAAGAAAGTAACAATGCTAAACTATTTTATTTTTTCGAAATTATTAGCCAATCCTTTATAAGCTTCTAACTCTGCCCTTAAAGAACCTACAGCCAAAGAGGCTTGCATTTTAATGGGTATTTTGTTGGCATCATCTGTAATCCAAATGGTAACACTTTCTTGTTCTTTAAATATTCTTCCAGACTCTACTAATGGTCTAAATATCATAGACTTTACCTTACCAAACTTTGTTCTTAACACTTCTCTACCTAAAAAACGAAGCTTAAAAGGATACACTTTGCTATCTAAAAACATATCTAAAGCTATTTCATCACCTTTTTTAAGGTGTTTAGTATCTGTATTTCTTAAATAATAAAAAGAAGACAACATATCTTGCACGTTTGTAAATGCAACAGAAGTATCTTTTTGATTTGTAAAATCTTGTACATAAGCTTTATTAGAAGTGTAATTAAAAGAGGTTATTCTGTGTTTTTTGTAGCCTCCCTCATTTATTTTTCTTTTAAATAAATACGGTTTTATGGAATCCTTATCAAAATAAGATTCGTACAAATCATCAACCTCAAAAAACCATTTAATCATGCCAGATGTCCAACCAGTACCTTTTGTATAAAATACTTGTTTGCCTTTAAACTCTTTTTCATGAACTTCTAAGATTGCAGAGCCAGCACGCAAAAAACCACTATAACTCATTTTATAACGCAACCACTCACCACCTTTAAAAGCATGTTGGGAATTTTGGCCATAACCAATTGTAAAATAGAATACTGTAAAAATTAAACAGATGAACTTTTTCATAATAGTCAAACTTATGAAAAAGGAATGACAAAACCCGTTCCAAAATAAAAAAAAGCCAATAACTAACCTTTAAAAAACTACTATTTAACGATTTGTTTAGATTTAAAACGTACCCCAGTTTTCTAATTCTTCTTTACTCCATAAATACGGATAAAAAATTCTTCTTTGATATTTAGGGTGCATGTATTTACGCCAGTTGCTGCCACCTGTAGCTTTTAATTCAGAATCGCTACCACCAATATATTTACTTGCTGCATTATAATGTGCCATAACCCATTTTACATTTACAGTATAATCGTAATGACGCATGGCTTTGATTAAAGTTTCCTCTTTTTGGACTTCTTTAGGCAATTGTTTGAATTTTAAAGAGAGGTTGATGTCGTTATAATCTTCCATAAAATCGATAAAATCTCCCATGTATTTTTTTTCAAAAAGATTTAACAAGGTTGATTTTTGGCCAGTGGTGTAATTTTTACCAGCTGCTTGCCAATACAAATGATTGTATGCATTTTTAAATGATGAATTTCTATCAATTGTATTTCTGTAACGAGCATCTATTAAATTGATCAATTCTGTAGATGCAAATTCAATTTTACGATATTGTGCTGACTGAAAGCCACTTGCAGGAGTTAATGTGTTTCTAAATTTTAAATATTGATCTCTTTCCATTCCTTCTGTCATCACATTAAAAGAACTACATAACATATCGAAATAACGACTAATTCTACCCAAATGCATCGAAAATTTATCGGCTGTTAACACAATTGCTTTTGCTACTTGTTCAATTTCCCAAAGAATCATTTTAAACAACAATTCATTTACTTGATGATACATGATAAATACCATTTCGTCTGGCTGATTGGTTCTTGGAGTTTGTAAACCCAAAAGTGCGTCTGTCTGAATATAATCCCAATAAGTAATTGGTGTACTGTGTAGCAAACCCTCTAACATAGCATCTACGGGAACACCTAGTTTATCGTATTTTTCTTCTATAGCCTTTAAAATTTGGTCTCTTTCCATCTTTTAGCTAGACTTTGGGTATTTTCTATCCGACTCAATATTGTTATCCTTTAGGATTTGATAAAACGTTTTTGATGAAATTCCGTACTTTTTACAAACATCCAAAACAGAAATTTTCTTTTTTTTGGTGTATAATTTAACAATATCTTTTTTCTTTTTTTCTTCTAAAAAAGCAATTAACTCTAGAGTAAGTTCTACCTCATCTAGCTCATTTACTTTTGCAATATCTTTAATATCTCTGGCTATTTTTCTTACAATTCTTTTCATGTAAATAATATTTGTGGGCTATTTTAAATACTCAAAGATAAAAAACAAAGGTTTAATAGTCTTCATAGCTATTTAACCTTTGTTATAACTTTATAAAGTTCCTCTTTTTGCTTGTTCTCTTTCTATAGATTCGAATAATGCTTTAAAATTTCCTGCTCCAAAACCTTTGGCTCCCATTCTCTGAATAATCTCGAAAAACAAAGTGGGCCTGTCTTCTACTGGTTTTGTAAAAATTTGCAATAAATAGCCTTCTTCATCTGCATCAATCATAATACCTAACGCTTTTAAACTTTCGATATCTTCTCTTAATTCGTGACTAAATTCTTCTAATCTACCAGGAACAGCTTTGTAATATTCTTCTGGTGGTGTAGATAAAAATTCTACGCCATTTAAGCGCAATTGTGTTACAGTTGCAACAATATCGTCTGTGGCAACTGCAATATGTTGTACACCTGCACCTTCATAAAAATCTAAATATTCTTCTATTTGCGATCTTTTTTTACCTTCTGCTGGTTCGTTTATTGGGAATTTGATACGTCCATTTCCATTAGACATTACTTTACTCATTAATGCTGAGTATTCTGTATGGATTTGCTTATCATCAAAAGATAAAAAGTTTTCAAAACCCATAACATCTTCATACCATTTCACCCAAACATCCATTTGATTCCAACCTACATTACCCACCATATGATCTATATATTTTAAACCTGCAATTGGAGGATTATAATCTGATTCCCATTTTTGGAAACCTGGTAAAAATACACCATTGTAATTTTTACGTTCTACAAACATGTGCACAGTTTCTCCATAAGTGTAAATTCCAGCTCTTACAACTTCTCCATGTTCATCTTTTTCTACTGTAGGTTCCATGTAAGATTTTGCGCCTCTAGATGTGGTTTCTTTATACGCTTGTCTTGCATCTTCTACCCAAAGTGCTACTACTTTTACTCCATCTCCATGTTTTACAATATGATCGTTTATTGGTGATTTGCTATTTAAAGGTGTTGTTAGCATCAACTTTATTTTGTCTTGAGTTAACACATAACTCACAGCATCTGTTGATCCTGTTTCTAATCCACGATAAGCATGCGATTGAAAACCAAATGCAGTTTTGTAGAAATGTGCTGCTTGTTTTGCATTACCAACGTAAAATTCCACATAATCTGTACCCAACAATGGAAGGAAATCTTGTGCTCCTTCGAATATTTTTTCGAGTCCGTAATTGACTGATTTTATTTCTTTTGACATCTTTTTTATTTTTAGCAGACCTTTCAGGTTTTTAAAACCTGAAAGGTCTTTTGTTTTTGGACAAGCTATTTGTTTATTTCTTCTCTTTGTTTGCAAACAAGTTTAGCCGTGATTGAACGGTTTGTTTGAAATCTTTTTTGACCTGAAAGGCAAAAAAATTGAGTAGTGAAAGCGCGAAATAGCTTCTAATAATTATTATTTTAAAGAACTTTTTACTGCAAATTTTAAGATTGAGTGTTCCCCTCCTTTGGAGGGGTTAGGGGAGGAAGCCAAGATTTATAATAATCTTCATCAGCAATTTTCATAGCCTCTTCTGTAACCTGTAAAGGCTTAAATGTATCTACCATAACTGCCAATTCTTCAGTTTCTGTTTTATCAATACTACGTTCAGTAGCTCCTGGATGTGGGCCATGAGGAATACCTGCTGGATGCAAGGAAATATGACCTGCTTCAATATCGTTTCTGCTCATAAAATCGCCATCTACATAATACAAAACCTCGTCTGAATCTATATTACTGTGATTGTAAGGTGCTGGTATTGACTGTGGATGATAATCGTACAAACGTGGTACAAAACTGCAAATTACAAATGCATTGGTTTCAAAAGTTTGATGAACTGGTGGTGGTTGATGAATACGACCTGTAATGGGTTCGAAATCGTGAATGGAAAATGCATACGGAAAATTATAACCATCGTAACCTACTACATCAAAAGGATGTGAGGCGTACACCATTTCTATAATTTCGCCTTGTTTTTTTACTTTGATGATAAAATCGCCCAACTCATTATGTGTTTCTAATTCTTGAGGTATGCGTAAATCTCGTTCGCAAAAAGGTGCGTGTTCTAACAACTGACCAAACCAATTTCTATAACGTTTTGGTGTGTAAACTGGTGAATAGGATTCTACGATAAACAATCTATTGTCTTCTGAATCGAAATCTAATTTGTAGATAATTCCACGTGGAATTACTAAATAATCTCCATATTTAAAATCGAGATTTCCTAAATGTGTTCTTAATTTTCCTGATCCTTTATGGATAAAAATTACTTCGTCTGCATCTGTGTTTTTGTAAAAATATTCTGTTGTTGATTGTTTTGGTGCCGCTAAAATAATATTACAATCAGAATTTGTTAAAACGATTTTTCTACTTTGTAAATAATCTTTTTCTGGTTGTACTTGAAATCCGCGAAAGCGATACGATTGAATATTATTGGCTTTGGCTATTGTTGGTTTTACAGAATATTGTTTTCTGATTTCTTTGACCATGGTTGGTCTGTGTTCGTGGTAACTGTTGGTAGACATTCCATCAAAACCAATGGTTCCAAACAATTGTTCGTAATATAAACTACCGTCTTTTTTACGGAATTGGGTGTGTCTTTTGGGTGGAATGTTCCCTAATTTATGATAAAAAGGCATAAGAAGTGTTTTATCGTTTAATTGTTTTAAAATTGATCTTCGTTAATGAGATCCTGAAACAAGTTCAGGATGACAACTTTCAGTTATCATTCTGGATTGCGTTTTATTAAGAATTTTAAAAAAGATAATAAATCTAAAAACATTTCAATCGATTTCGTAATAAAACAAAGATACAAAAAGCGATTCATATTCTTTTTTTTAGAATAACATTCAAAAATAAAAAAGCCAAAACAAGGATTTGTTTTGGCTTTTTATTGTGTTTCAGAATTCTGTTATTCTGTAGGTAATCTTTCGTCTATCATTTTTAATGGCATACCTTCCATTAAATCGAATACATCTATAATACTTCTAACAGTATCTTCTTCTTCTACTTGTTCATTTACAAACCATTGTAAAAATACTTCTGATGCAAAATCATCAGCATTTCTAGCTGTTTTAAAACACTTATAAATAGATTGTGTTACTGCTATTTCTTGGTCTAAAGAGGTTTCGTAAATAGCTCTTAAGCTTTCAAAATCGTTATTTACTTCTGGAATTGCTGGAGAAATTGCAGCACCACCTGCATCATTTATAAAGTTGAAAATTTTCATTCCATGTTCTCTCTCTTCCTCAGCTTGTTTGTAAAAAAAAGCTTTACTGTTTAGTAATTCTCTTTGATCACACCAAGAAGCCATTGCTAAATATGAGGCAGATGCATGCATTTCTAATGCAATTTGACCATTTAAAGCATCCATTACTTCTGGCTTAATAGTCATTTGTCTTCTTATTGCTGTTTTCATAATTTTCGGTTTATATATCAAAGATACAATAAAAACAGAAGTTGCTTAAATGCGTTAGTAAATTTAAAAATAATCTAAATAAAGAACTACTACAGATTAATAGCTATCGAAACAAAGTGCTAGTTCTTGTTGCAGGTCTAATAATTTAGGAATTTCTAAAAAAACCAAATGCTTTCGATCTGCAATAAATAGCAAAACATAGTTTTCGTTTTGTATAATATTCTCTAAATTTTCTGGTAAAGTAATCTCATTGATTTTATTACGCAATTGCAATAACTGAGGAAAAGTAAGTTGCATTCTTTTATCATCAATTACCAATTGATAATTACAAAAGGTTATTTGATGTAATTTGATATTGAATTGTATGTCTGTAAAAATGCTCACGCCACAAAAATAATCATTTATTTAGAATAAATAAAAATAAATTGACATGATGTTTTATGCGCTAACCAAAAAGGGCTAAAAACTGTTGGGATAAATGAAAGAAAAAGACTACATGTTTCTTTTTATGGGGCCAGTAACATCATCAATATTGTCTTTTACGTCTTTAATTTCGTTATTAATGTCTTTTACAATATTGGTATCTAAATTGTGCTCTTTAGAAGTGTCGTTAATTTCTCTTTTAATATCATTTGTAGCGTCTTTTACCTGACGCATGCCTTTGCCTAATCCTCTAGCAATATCAGGAATTTTATCTGCACCAAAAACCATAACTACAATTAACATAATTACAAAAACTTCTGGTGCTCCAATAAATAAAAAAATTGTATCCATAGATGTAACAAAGATAATAGTTATTCTAGAACTATTTTAAATATTAATATTAAATGTTAGTATTGTTGGCTTTCATTTTCGTTTACTTATTCCAAGTATAATAAAACCAAAAACGCAACAAAATAGTAATATTCCGAATTATACAAAATTTTAAAGTAAAGCTAAAGAAATCAAAAAAAATTGCGCAATTTATAAAAAAATGTATATTTGTTTACACAATCAACCCCCTAATTATGAAACCCCTACTTAAAATCATAACATCAACTTTGATTGTTGTTACTATCTCTTTTTTCAATACAAGAAATATAGAATCTCCTGAAAATCTACTGAATTTAGATCATATTGATGTTGAAAATATCCTGAAAAATCAAAAATTTGAATGTAGACCCTCATCCGATTTTGTTTTTGATGTACAAACCAATATTTTAAAAAAAATTAGAGGAGGTACTAACATTAATGCTAAAATATTTATTGTTGATAGAATTACGGAAAGAAAAATCTTAGTAGCACAAGAACACATTCTAGTTAAAAATTTTAAAGATGCTATTGGTATTACAGATTACAGAAATGTAGAATCTAATTTAAAAATTACTGAATTATCTAATGGTGATAAAATAGTTGGAAAGCATAATAATACTCTACACAGTTTTAAAGAATTACTAAAGTATGATTTTATTTACAACACCTACATACTGTCTACCAACAAGCTTTTACAATTAAAAAGATCTATTTAGTAAACACTATTGTTTTAAAATTAAACGCACAAAGGTGCTTTTAAATATCATTATTTTTTTGGTTTGTTTTTTATTTGATTGTTTATATTGCATCAAAAAGCTAAAATGCCTAAAAATCCTGAGTTAGAACTTGCCTTTAATTTTATCAATAAAACAGATAGAAATCTGTTTATTACAGGTAAAGCAGGTACAGGGAAAACTACATTTTTACATAAAATTAAAAACGAATCTTTAAAAAGAATGGTAATTGTTGCACCAACAGGTGTTGCAGCAATTAATGCAAAAGGGGTTACTGTACATTCGTTTTTTCAAATGCCTTTTGGTCCAATTTTACCAAATCAACAACAAAATAGTCAACAACAAAGAAGGTTTTCTAAAACCAAAATCGATATTATAAAATCGTTAGATTTGGTAATTATAGACGAAATTTCTATGGTTCGTGCAGATCTTTTAGATGGTATAGACCAAGTAATGAGGCGTTATAAAAACCGAAATAAAGTATTTGGTGGTGCACAAGTTTTAATGATTGGAGATTTGCAACAATTAGCTCCTGTTGTTAGACCAAACGAATGGAGTTTACTAAGAAATCATTACGAAACTGTCTATTTTTTTAGCTCAAAAGCTTTTCAAGAAGCCAATGTAGTTTCTATTGAATTAAAGCATATTTATCGTCAGAAAAACGAAGATTTTATTACCATTTTAAATGAAATTAGAAACGATAGTTTATCAGATAAATCTGCTAAAATTTTAAACGAACGTTACAATCCAAATTTTTCTCCAACAAAAGACGATGGATTTATAACACTTACAACACACAATAAAAGAGCCAACTTAATCAACGATTCTGAGTTGAATAAAATTAAAAATAGAAGCTATTTTTTTGATGCAGAAATATCTGGTAAGTTTAATGAAAACTCTTTTCCTAACGATCAAAAATTAGAGTTAAAAGTTGGTGCTCAAGTAATGTTTATCAAAAATGATTCATCACAAGAAAAAAGATATTTTAATGGTAAAATAGGTATTGTAACCGATATTTCTAGAGATAGTGTAACTGTACAATGTGCCAACGAAATTGATGAAATTGTAACAGAAAGAGAAAATTGGGACAACGTAAATTACTCTATTAACGAAGAAACCAAAGAGATTAAAGAAGATGTAATTGGTTCTTTTTCTCAAATTCCTTTGCGTTTGGCTTGGGCAATTACAATTCATAAAAGTCAGGGTTTAACCTTTGAAAAAGCCATTATAGATGCAGAAGCTTCATTTGCGCACGGACAAACCTATGTAGCTTTAAGTAGGTGTACTTCTTTAGAAGGTTTGGTTTTAAAAACGCCAATTACGAGCAATGCAATTATTAACGACCAAACTGTTAGCACGTTTAACGAGAGTGTAGAAGAAAATCATCCTGATGAAAGGATTTTAAACGAATCTGAAAAAGAATTTCAGCTCAATTTAATTTCAGAATTATTCGATTATCAGCCATTTTTATATCCATCAACAAGGTTAATAGACATTTTTTACAAAAATAAAACCTCAATTAAAGGCGATGTAATTGATCATTTACAAACCATAAAAGATGATGGAGTTGTAGCTTTGATGAAAGTTTCTAACGGATTTAAAAATCAGTTAAATAAAATTTCTGAAGACAATGTACTCCCAGAAAATAGTTCTCAAATTCAAGAACGATTTACAAAAGGGGTTGCTTATTTTATCAATCAAACAAAAAATAACATCCAAAAACCATTAGATACCATTTCATTTTCTTCGGATAATAAAGCTGTAAAAAAAGACTTTTCGAAACAGTTTGATACACTTCAAGAAAAGTTAGAAGAAAAACTATTTGCGTTAGAAAAAATGACAAATGGTTTTAAGGTGCAAGATTATTTAGAGGTTAGAGCAAATGCGGTTTTACAAAATACTGAGCCCAAAAAGAAGAAAAAAGTAGCCTCTAAAAGAGATGCTCTTTTGGCTTTAAAATTACGCGAATTGCGAGATGAAATTAGAATAAATGAAAACATACCCGCTTTTCAGATTTTTACCCAAGAAACACTTTATGCCATTTGCGACGAAATGCCAAGAACAGAAAAAGACTTGCTTAATGTAAAAGGAATGGGTAAAATTCGTGTGCAAAAATATGGAGAAGAAATTTTAGAAGTTATTGAGCAATATTGCACAGAAAACGGAATTAATAAATTTAACGAGCAGAAAAAAGAAGCCAAAAAACCAACCAAACAAATTAGTTTAGAGCTCTTTAAATCTGGACTTTCTGTAAAAGAAATCGCAAAAGAAAGAAGCCTAACAACTGGCACAATAGAAAGTCATTTGGCAAGTTTTATTCCTACAGGAGATGTAGATATTTTAGAATTAATTCCGCTTAAAAAGTATAAAAAACTGGTAAAACAAATTGAAGAAGTTGACTTTAAAAACCTCACAGAACTCAAAGAAAAAGTAGACAAATCCTTTACTTTTATGGAGTTAAGAATGGTGTTATTGTCTTTAGAAAATTAAGATATTTCAAGCTTTTTATCTACAAAAAAATAAGTTTCTATATCTACCATACAACAAATGATTTAGAACCTGCAACATAAATTCTGATTCTTGTTAATTTAACAAAAATCGAATATCTTGCAAACAAACAAGATATTATGTATACAAAAAAAGTTTTTTTTTAGCTTTATTAACGTGTTTATCTACAACTATAAACGCACAGCAAAAAATTAAATTAACGGGTTTAGTTGTAGACGAAAGTGATTTATCTATACCCTATGCAGCTGTAGGCATTACTTCTAAAGGAATAGGAACCTCAACAACTGAAAATGGTACGTTTTCATTGTTGGTGTCGAACAGTAACCTAAATGATGTTTTAGAAGTTTCTAGTATTGGTTTCGAAACTTACAAAATAAAAGTTCAAGACTATATTAATTTAAATGAAAAAAAAATAGTTTTAAAGGAGGCTGTTACTTCTTTAGATGAAATTGTAATTACAAATACGGAACCTGATGAATATGTAAAGAATGCACTTAGAAAAATGTCTAAGACTACTATCAATAGAGGGCACCAATTAAAAGTGTTGTACAGAAGGTTTTCAACAGAAGATACAAAAGCACGGTTTTTGGTAGAGCATTATATGCACGTTTTAGATCCAGGGCCTAGAAGAGGTGCTTATGAAGGTTTCGAAATTGTTACTGGTCGTAAATCTGCAGACTATCGTTTTTTAAAGAAAAAGCTAAATTTTATCCCATGTCTGTAATGGGAAATAGAAACCCTATACGAACTGGTTTTAGTATCAAAGATTACAATTGGGAACGCATTGGAGATAGTTCTTATGATGGAGAAGATATATTAATTTTTGAAGGAAGAGAAAAAAAGAACAAGGAAAATTTTATAAAATTATATATAGGACTTGATACTGCTGGAATTTATAGAGTAGAAACGTCTGATTTAAATTCCCTTTACATTTACAAAAAAAATGAAGATGGTAAATTGGTATTGAGTTACCACAACAGAACACGAGTTGGGCAAATGAAGTTGACAGATTTACAGAAAAAAATTCTAAAAACCAATCGAGACTATGTTACTGAATCCTATAAACATGAGGTTTTTGTTTTAGGCGTAGAAACAAAACCAAGAGAAGTTTATAAATCTGAATATAAAAAAATATGGCAAGATATGGGAGAAATTAAGGTTGATTACAAGCCAGAGTTTTGGTCTACTTTTAGTTTACCTCCTGAAACCAAATTTTATAAGAAAAGTGTACAAGAATTAGAATCAATATATGGGGTTTCTTTAGAAAATCAATTTAAATTAGTCAACAATTAAAGGTTTTCTAATGCTTTGCTTATTTTAATCTAAACAGTAGCAACTGTAAACCAATAAAATAGTCTAAAGACTATAAAATTAGCATACATAAAAGAATTTTTGATGCACTTATCTATGCCTTAATGATTTTAAAAAATTGAAAAACTAGTTTTTATAAGGAGCATTGTATCTTTGTGATGAAATTTCTTAAACATCATCAAATATGCTTAAAACTTTCTTTAAAAATCTATTCGTATTTACCATTATTTTAAGTTGTTCTAGCAATACTAGTGAAGAAATTGATGATAATAAGAACAATATAATAGAAGAACCAAAAGCAGTTGATTTTGGACTTTTAGTAGTAGAAACTAGTTGGATATCTAAAAATACTGAAAATAGAGATACTTTTTTAGCTAGTAGTATTGATAACGAAAACTGGATGGATGTTTATGAAAATGGCAATGTAATGATGTCTTGTTTGGCAGGCGATAGTCATAGAACAGAATTGAAAGAAAACTCAGGAGCTGAAAAACCATTAAGTATTTATAAAAAAATGGCATATACAGCTACCTTAAACAATATTCCTGAAAATGGAGTAACCATTGCACAAATACATAACAGAGGTGGTGTAAACAGACCTTGGATTCGTGTATATGTTGATGATGATAAATTCATTAAAATTAAAGCTACTGAAACTACTCCAGATGAAAATAAATCTACATACAATACCTATACAGGACCATTATATACTTCTGGTAGCGAATTTTCAATACGTATTACAGCACAAAATGGTTCAGCTTTTTTTGAAATTAATACTGGCGAAGCATCATACAACAAAACCTTAACTCCCAGTACTGATTGGAACAACTACCAAAATAGTTATTATTTAAAGGCAGGTGTTTACACAGAGGGTAATGATGTTGAGCCTCTTTTAGAAATAAGTAAATTTTCTATTAACTATTAGTCAATAACAAATTATCGTTAATTTCCTTTATGTTTTTGTAAAGTGTAATTTTATTATCTTCAAAATTATATTTTAACTTATACTTTCTAATATATTTTAAATCAAAGCATAAAGTTTAAAAGTTGTAATATTCCCTTATTTAGAATCAATTTAATTATTAAAATTTGATTAATGTTACTAACATTAAATCAACCAAATTGTAACAAAATCGTTTCATATTTTTAACGAACTCTAAATATCTTGAAAATAGATTTGTGACCACTAATTATAACGAATCTAAAAAACAAGACAATGAAAAATTTATTAAAAACAACCCTGTTGTTTATGACTGCGCTTACACTATTTAATTGTGTAGAAGATGGTGTAGACGGAGTTAATGGTATAGATGGTATTGACGGAAAAGATGGTCAAGACTTTACCATTCCAGAATTACAACCCTTAACCGCATCTGTAGTACCAAACACTGTATTTAAACTAGTAGATCCTTCTGTACAGGTAGATATGATTATGACATCTCAAGATATCTTACCATCAGACCCTTCTTTTGTGTATGGTTCTTATACAGATGGTTGTGCTTTATTTGATAATGGAGATGACACTTACTCTTTTATCGTAAATTTAGAAAGAGATTACTCTATTGCAAGAATTAAAATGAATGCAGATTTACAACCTTTAGAAGGAGATTATATTGTAAACTCAAACGCAACTGCTTTTACAGCAATGTGCTCTGGTTCTGGAATTTCTAAAGAAGAGCATGGTTTTGGACCAATGTATTTATCTGGTGGTGAGTGGATAGGTCAAGGTGCTGGTGCACAAGGTGTTTATGTTGTAGATCCTTACAAAGATGCTGGCTTAGCTTCTTTTGCAACAAGATCTGCGGCTATGGGTGAATGGGCTACTGAAAACGCTGTTGTAATTGGTAAAAATGCTTATCCTAACAGAACTGTTGCCATTATTGGTGATGATGATAGCCATAACTCTTATCCAGAAGGTCACTTAGGTATGTACGTAGGTGCAAGAGGCGATTTATTTGGTGGTAATTTATTTGTTTTAAAAGGAAAAAATCCTGTTGAAACAGCACCAGGTTTAGGAGGTCAATTGTTTGAAATGGGAATGGCTGAAGGTGTTACTTATGATGCTGAATGGGTTGAAATGAATGAAAGAACATTAACTGAATTGAACCAAGAAGCTATTGATGCAGAAGTAATCGGTTTTCAAAGAATTGAAGATATTGACTGGGGAAAAGGTTCTGCAGATAATGAAAGAAGATTGTTTTTCTGTGTTACAGGTCGTTACAGAGCAGACAATCCAGATTTGGCAAAAAGAGGAACTACTTTTGGACGTATTTATATGGTTGAGTTAAATGATGATGACCCAACAGGAGACTGTAAAATTACATGTATTTTAGATGGTGATAAAGTTGGTGGTAAAGCAGATGGTTTCCATAGTCCTGATAACATCGTTGTTACCGAAAACTATGTATATATTCAAGAAGATCCTAATGGATACTTTTTACAGAATAATGCTATTCAAGGTTGGGCAAAACTTTATAAATATGAAATTGCTACAGGCAACCTTTCTACAGTTTTAGAATGTGATGAAGACAACAACCCACAATATGGTGGAGGTGGCAAATGGGAAATCACTGGTATGATAGATGTTACAGATATCATTGGTGCTTCTGAACCAACTTTTTTATGTGGTGTTCAAGTACATGGTTGGGAAGTTGACAAAATTGATTCTGCAGTAAGAGCAGATGGTCAGGCATTCTTTGATCCTACTGCAATTGCTGAGGGTCTTTCTGATCTTGAAGGTTCTTTCTTATTTAAAATCACTGGTTTACCTAGATAGTTTTAAATGCTTAAAATGAATATAAAATTTTATAAAACAGGAACTCTAGTGGAGTTCCTGTTTCTACTTTTCTTACTGTTTATAGTTTCTTGCAAGAAAGAGGAAAAAGCAACAAATAATATGTACGCAAATGTTGGCTCCGTTTTTACAGAAGATCTAAGAAGCTATTATTTACAAAACTTAGATAGTTTAGCTGCCAATATTAACAAATTAGATACCACTAAAACTTTAAAAGAAAATAAAGCTATTTTTAAATCTGTAAGAAAATGGTACAAATTTGCTGAACCGTTTATCATAGCTTTTGATAACAATAATTACCTCACCATCAATGGGCCAAACTTACCTATTGTTCATGCAGAAGATTATACAGATATTAAAAAACTAAAACCAAAGAGTTTACAAGTTGTAGAAGAACTATTGTATGATAAGAATGGTTTAGATAAAAAAGAACTTGAACTACAACTTATTTTCTTACGCTCTAGAGTTCCTTTTATGGCTCATAATCATATTATATATAGGCAAAAAAATAAGCACTATATTAAAATGATGAGAGATGCCATCATTACAGTAGCTACCAAAGGAATTACAGGTTTTGATTCGCCAATGCAATTAAATTCTACAGAAGAATCTGCTTATGTGTATCAATCTTTAGGTGAAATTTTAAAAATTATGGAAATTTCTTTTGGAAAAACAGAAGAATATCAACAATTATTAAAAGAATTTAAAGCCAGTGAAAAATTGTTAATGAGTTCTGAATTTGAAACTTTTAACAGGTATGCATTTCTAAAAAATCATACCAACAAACAACTTTCGTTATTAGCAAAAGGATGTAAAAAATGGGGAGTAGCAATGGCTGAAAATTATGAGCTGAATCCTTATGCAGAAAATTTATTTCAAAAAGACTTTTTTAATCTTGCAAATTTTGCCCCTCAAGGATCTCCAACCATAAGTGAAGAGTATATTGCACTTGGTAAAAAATTATTTAATGATACCTCTCTTTCTAGTAAGGGCGATATGAGTTGCGCAACTTGTCATAATAACGCAAAAGCATTTACAGATGGTCTTGCAGTTGGTATTGGAAACAACGGAGTAAAATTGCAAAGAAATACACCAACATTAACCTACGCTGTGTATCAAAGAACATTTTTTTATGATGGTAGAGGTGATGGATTAGAAGGACAAATTGTTGGGGTTACCAACAACAAAAATGAGTTTCATATTGATATGGAAACTTTAGAAAAACGTGTAAAGCAAAATGAAGAGTATTTAAAAGCTTTTGATAGTTTATATAAAGGTAATGTTACCAGTAGAAATATTAGGCTTGCTATTGCAACTTATATTAGAAGTTTAGCACCTTTTAATTCTAAATTTGATAGAAATATGCAAGGTATAGAAACCACATTAACTACTAAAGAAAAGCAAGGTTTTAACTTATTTATGGGAAAAGCTGCTTGTGCTACTTGTCATTTTCCACCTGTTTTTAATGGTTTAGTACCTCCTAAATTTGCAGAAAGTGAGTTTGAGCATTTGGGTATTACTAAAACTGACGATTTTGACAGTCCTATTTTAGATGATGATCCAGGCATGTTTTATCCTTATGAGGTAGAAGAAAGAAGAGGTTTCTTTAAAACATCTACAGTTAGAAATACCGAATTAACTGCGCCATATATGCACAATGGTGCTTACAAAACTTTAGACAAAGTGGTAGAGTTCTACAATAATGGTGGTGGTGCTGGTATGGGTTTAGAAGTGCCTTATCAAACACTTCCAGCAGATTCTTTAGGATTAAATGAAAAGGAAATCAAAGCAATTATTGCGTTTATGAAATCGCTTACCGATAAAAAATACGAAGCCAATTTGGACTAGACACCTAATTTTCATAACTTTAAAACATCAATCAACCAAAAACTTTTAATTATGAAATTAGGTGCAATGTCTATTAGTTTAGCAGTAAAAGATATCCATACATCAAAAGCATTTTATGAAACCTTAGGGTTTTCTGTTTTTGCAGGAGATATTGAAAAGAACTATTTAATTCTAAAAAATGGCAATGCTTTAATTGGTCTTTTTCAAGGAATGTTCGAAAATAATATTTTAACCTTTAATCCTGGTTGGGATGAAAATGCCAGCAAATTAGATGATTTTGATGATGTAAGAGACATTCAAAAACACCTTAAAGAAAATCATATTAAACTAGAAACAGAAGCTGATACAACTACCTCTGGGCCTGCAAGTATTGTGTTTTTTGATCCTGATGGAAATACGATTTTGCTAGATCAGCATGTGTAATTTTAAGCAGTAACCTCAATTAATTTATTTCTATAGGCAGTTAATAATTTTGATTTTGAAATAAAACCAACATAAGTGTTGCCTTTAATTACTGGTAAATTCCAAGCGCCACTTTCTTTAAATTTTTGCATTATTTTAGCAACAGAATCGTCATATTGAATGGTTTCTGGAGCAACTTTCATAATGTTTTGCACAGTTATGCTTTTGTACATTTCTTGGTCAAACATTATAGGGCGAATATCATCTAACAATACGATACCTAAAAATTGTTTTTGCTTATCGATAACAGGAAATAGATTTCGAGTAGACTTAGCCACTGCTTTTTTAAGCATATCACCCAATAACATTTCTGGATGCACAGCTTTAAAATTTTTTTCTATTAACTGATGAATGTCCATCATCATCAACACATTTTTATCTTTATTATGGGTAATCAATTCACCTCTTTGTGCCAATTTGTAGGTATAAATAGAGTTTGAAATAAAGTATTTTGTAAATGCAAAAGAAATGGCTGCTACCAACATCAATGGCACAAATAAATCATAACCACCAGTAATTTCTGCAATTAAAAAAATGGCAGTTAAAGGCGCGTGTAAAACACCTGCCATTAAACCAGTCATACCAATTAAGGTAAAGTTAGCTTCAGAAACTTGAAATCCTAACCCTACATTGTTAATAATTTTTGCAAACGCATTACCTAAGGCACTTCCCATCACTAAAGTAGGTATAAAAATTCCTCCAACTCCACCAGCAGCAAAGGTAGTACTCATGGCAATCGCTTTAAAAAAGGTAATTAACAGTAAGAGTATAATTACAATCCAAATATTATTTTCATCAAAAGAAAAAGGGGTATTTCCAATCGCTTCAATATGATTTCCTTTTAATAAATTATTAATTAATCCATAACCCTCACCATATAAAGAAGGCATTAAAAATAAAATAAACCCAATAATTATGCTTCCAAAAATAAGACGTGTAAAACGTTTTTCAAATCGATAAAAATACTTGCGAATTGCAAAATAAATCACTGAAAAATATACAGAAATAATTCCTGTAAAGATTCCAAATATAGCATAAAACCCAATTTCGTTGATTTCAAATTTCTCATTCAATTCAAATCCTAATAAAACATCAGATCCTAAAAAGAAATAGGAAGTTACAATAGCAGCAACAGAAGCCAATAAAAGAGGTACTAATGAAACAAAAGCAATGTCTAAACTAAATACTTCTAAGGCAAAAACAATGCCTGCAATGGGTGCTTTAAACATAGATGACATAGCACCAGCAGTAGCACAACCAATCAATAGCATTCTTGTTTTTGTGTTCATATGAAACAAACGCGATGTGTAAGATGCTAAAGCTGTACCAGCACTTACAGCTGGCCCTTGCAAACCCACAGAACCTCCAAAACCAACTGTAATTGGTGCTGTAAGTAAAGAAGCATACATGTTATAATTGGGTATAATTCCTTTACGTTTAGAAATTGCGTATAGTGTTGTTGAAATTCCGTGACCAATGTGTTTTTTTAGCCACGTTTTTTTGATGATAGTAACAATTAATAAACCAATAATTGGAAAAATAAAATACAGTGAACTTTGATAATTTTTTAAAAAATCTATAGATAAAAGTAGTTGTATGTAATGTGTGAAATTTTTTAAAACTACGGTTCCAATTCCTGCTAAAAAGCCTACTAAAATACTTAAAATATATACAAATTGACGCTCTGAGATGTATTTATATCTCCAGAGTAAAATCCTTTTTAAAAGTTTACTTTTTGTTGGCATTTTTGTTCTTTAAAGATCTTACAGGTTTTAAAAACCTGTAAAGTCTAATTTACTTTTGTTTAATTGATAAAGTATCTGTTCCTAAATATTTATCGTCTTTGTTATAATACCAAGCTCTTACTTTTGGCATTTTAATTTCATTAATGGTTTCTAAACCTGATAATAAAATATATTCTCCACTATCTTTAGTGTCTTTAAAAAACTGATAGATTTCCATTGCATACGTTTTTGGGTTGAAATAAAAGTACCACGTGTCTTTACCAACTTCCTTATTGTAAGTTGCTTTTAACACTAAATATTCATTTCCTTTAAACGTTTTTCTTTCTACTTTTTGATGAATAATAGTACCTTCATCTTTCAGCTTCATAGGTAAACCGTATAAATAGGTATAATAGTTTTTATACAAATTGGCACGTTCAGCAGTTAAATTGTATTTCTTTTTGATTTCTTCTGAAGGATTATCATTTCCATTAAAAGAATAACTAATATTATTTTTATCAACAATAAATGCTGTTGTAATGGTATCTCTTTTAGCGACAACAGAAAAGTATTTTTTTGGTAAATTAATGTTGATTTTACTTTTTCTTGGTACACTTTTAGGGGTTTCCATAGTTACCAATAATTCGCCTTTGAAGGTTGCCCAATTGTTATTTGGATCGTGAAATTGAATGGCTTTGGCTAATAATTGATTACCAGTAATTTCTTGAGAAAATATTGTTGATGATAATAAAAGGAATAGAAGTGTAATTAAGCTTTTCATACTTTAAATGTAATAAAAAATCCTGCTTTTGCAGGATTTTAATTTATTCTTGAATATCTAGCTTCAAATTTAATTCTTTCAATTGATCATCATCTATAAAAGCTGGTGCATCAATCATAACATCTCTACCAGAATTGTTTTTTGGGAAAGCAATAAAATCACGAATGGTTTCTTGACCTCCTAAAATGGCAACCAATCTGTCTAAACCAAAAGCCAAACCTCCATGAGGTGGTGCTCCATACTCAAAAGCATCCATTAAGAAACCAAATTGAGCTTTGGCTTCTTCTTCAGAAAAACCTAAATGTTTTAACATTTTTGCCTGAATTTCTTTATCGTGAATTCTGATTGAACCTCCACCAATTTCGTTTCCGTTTAAAACTAAATCATAAGCATTTGCCTTCACTTCTCCTGGTTTAGAATCTAACAATTCTAATTGACCAGGTTTTGGAGAGGTAAATGGATGGTGCATTGCATGATAATGACCAGTTTCTTCATCTAACTCTAGTAATGGAAAATCGATAACCCAAAGAGGAGCAAATACTTTTGGATCTCTTAATCCTAAACGTTCTGCTAATTCCATACGTAAGGCAGACATTTGTGTTCTTACTTTATTGGTTTCACCAGATAAAACACAAACTAAATCACCAGGTTTTGCACCTGTTACTTCTGCCCATTTTGCTAAGTCTTCTTGGTCGTAAAACTTATCCACAGAAGATTTAAAAGTACCATCTTCGTTAACTCTACAATAAATCATTCCAAGAGCTCCAACTTGTGGTCTTTTTACCCATTTAATAATGTTGTCTATTTCTTTTCTTGTGTAAGCATTTCCACCAGGAACAGCAATACCAATTACCAATTCAGCATTGTTAAAAACACCAAAATCTTTATGTTGAGTCACTGTATTTAACTCGCCAAACTCCATTCCAAAACGAATGTCTGGTTTATCATTTCCATACAAACGCATGGCATCATCAAACAACATTCTTGGGAATTTCTCTACCTCTACTCCATTAATTTCTTTTAGCAAATGACGTGTTAATCCTTCAAAAATATTTAGAATATCTTCTTGCTCTACAAACGCCATTTCACAGTCAATTTGTGTAAATTCTGGCTGTCTGTCTGCACGTAAATCTTCGTCTCTAAAACACTTTACAATCTGAAAATATTTATCCATTCCACCAACCATCAACAATTGTTTGAATGTTTGAGGCGATTGTGGTAAGGCATAAAACTGACCTTCGTTCATTCTAGAAGGCACCACAAAATCTCTTGCACCTTCTGGAGTAGATTTAATTAAATACGGAGTTTCTACTTCTATAAATTCTTGATCAGACAAGTATTTACGAACTTCCATAGTTACTTTATGACGAAAAATTAAGCTGTCTTTAACAGGGTTTCTTCTAATATCTAAGTACCTATATTTCATTCTGATGTCTTCTCCACCATCAGTTTTATCTTCAATTGTAAAAGGTGGTAGTTTAGCTTCGTTTAAAATTTCTAGTTCCGTAACCAAAACCTCAACTTCACCAGTAGCTAACCTATCATTTTTAGATTCTCTTTCAATAACAGTACCTTTTACTTGAATTACAAATTCTCTACCCAAATATTTTGCTTTTTCTATAATATCTTTAGATGTACGTTCTTCATCAAAAATTAACTGTGTAATTCCATATCTATCTCGCAAATCTACCCAAACCATAAACCCTTTGTCTCTTGATTTTTGTACCCAACCTGCTAGCGTAACTTCTGTATTTATGTGTGATGCTCTTAAGGCACCACAAGAATGACTTCTATACATATGTAAATTTTAATTTACAACCTTGAACTCGTTTCAAGGTCTTTGATAATAAATAATCAGCAAATTTAATCATTTCATTAGAAAAACATCAGCTTTTATAATTTCATTTATTCCCATAAAAACTTCGTAAATTTGAAGCTATGAGCACAATTAATATTCAGGAAAAATTTAATTTATTTGAAGATCAATGGTCTCCTAAAAAAATAGGGGAACTCAATGGACAACAAATTTTATTAGCAAAGATTCAAGGGGAATTTGTTTTTCATAATCATAATAATGAAGATGAACTTTTTATGGTACAAAAAGGTGTTTTGGAATTGCATTTGCGAGATAAAATCATTACCATAAATGAAGGCGAATTTTATATTGTGCCAAAAGGTGTAGACCATAAACCTGTTGCCAAAGAAGAGGTTCATATTTTATTATTTGAGCCACTGTCTACAAAACATACAGGAGATGTTGTTGCAGATATTACTGTAGAAACTTATGAAGAAATTTAAAAATGGTTGTTGGTTTTTAGTTTATAGTTGTTGGTCAAATCACTACTAAATCAACTAAAAACCATCAACCAAAAACTAAAAACCACCATTAATGAGCAAATTATATTTAGTACCAACACCCATTGGTAATTTAGAAGATATGACTTTTAGAGCCATCAGAATTCTAAAAGAAGCTGATTTTATTTTAGCAGAAGACACAAGAACTAGTGGAAAACTCTTAAAACATTTTGAGATTGCTACCCAAATGCACAGTCATCATATGCATAATGAACATAAATCGATTGAAGGTATTTTAAATAGAATAAAAAGCGGAGAAACTTGCGCTGTTATTTCTGATGCTGGAACTCCTGCAATTTCAGATCCCGGGTTTTTATTAACCAGAGCTTGCGTAGAAAATGATATTGATGTAGAATGTTTACCAGGTGCAACTGCTTTTGTGCCAGCTTTGGTAAATTCTGGTTTGCCTAATGATAAATTTGTTTTTGAAGGATTTTTACCTGTAAAAAAAGGACGACAAACTCGTTTTTTACTTTTAGCTGAAGAAACAAGAACCATGATTTTTTACGAATCTCCTCACAAACTAATTAAAACTTTAGGGCATTTTGCTGAATATTTTGGTGAAGACAGAAAGGTTTCAGTTTCTAGAGAATTGACTAAAATGTTCGAAGAAACTGTAAGAGGAACAGCAACTGAAGTTTTAGCTCATTTTACCAAAAAACCACCAAAAGGTGAAATTGTTGTTATTGTTGAGGGGAAAAAGTAAGATGATTACAACTATTTTTAAAATAGAAACTGATGCAAAAAAAAGTATTTACTGTTGATGAAATCAAACGAAAGTTAGAGCAGTATTGCGTGTACCAAGATCGTTGTCATAAAGAAGTGGAACAAAAAATGCGAGAGTTCAACTTAATTCCGGAAGCAAAAGAATTTATTTTATTGAGCCTGATGAAAGATAATTTTTTGAACGAAGAACGTTTTGCAAAAAGTTTTGCTAGAGGAAAATTCAGAATTAAAAATTGGGGTAAACAACGAATTATTAGAGAGCTAAAATTTAAAGATATTTCTGCTTACAATATTAAAACTGCACTCAAAGAAATTGATGAAGAAGAATATATAAAAACAATTTATAGAATAACTGAAAATAGAAATAATGTAATATCTGAGTCTAATATCCACAAAAGAAAACAAAAACTCATAGGTTTTTTAATGAGGAAAGGATACGAAAACGAATTGATTTATCAAGTTGTTAGCGAAATTGTATCTTAATTAACAAATCGATTTGTAAAACAGAAACGTATTATTTATACAATTAAACAGACTCTCTTAATAACGTTTTGTAGGTTTTTCTTAATTTAATAGGATGTACCCCTAATTTGTATTTTAAAAATACATAGCCATTAATTACATTTACTTTTAGCCAAGAATTAGTTTCATATTTTCTCGCACTCACTGTAGCTTTAGATGGAATAATGGCAAAAGGAATTTTTTGTTTTCTGATTCTATCCATCATTTCAAAATCTTCCATAATACAGAAGTTTTCATTGTATCCTTTTAACTTTAAAAATGTTTCTTTGGTAAAAAAATGACATTGATCTCCACCTCCAGCAAAAAGTCCATCTTTGACTGTAAACTTACTATTGAAAGCCAAAAGTCGTGAGTTTTTATTAAACTGATATGCAAAAAATCCAAATTGATTTCCATCTTGAATAGCCGATTTAATTTGAATATAGAAATCATCAGGAAGAAGTACATCAGCATGTAAAAACAAAAATACATTACCTTTAGCCACTTTTGTAGCAGCATTCATTTGAGCAGCTCTTCCTTTTATTTTGCAATTTAAAAACGTAACTTTAGCATATTGCTTGCAAACTTTTGGGGTTTCGTCTGAGGTTTCAGGAGAATTAGCCACAATAATTTCTAGAGGAAACCTGTTAGCTTGTTCACATAAAAACGACAAATTTTTTGCAAGGTTTTCTTGCTCATTATAAACAGGAATTATTATACTTACTAACATACTTAAACATACGAATTTTTATATGAAACAGTTTTTTTTAATGTTAATTTTTTGGTCTTCGTTGGTATTAAATTCTCAAAATTCTATCATTTATAGTGATGTTGCCCAAGATTTACTAGAGAATATTATCGACAAAAAGCCTTACAGTAAAAAAATACAAATTTTAAGCGAAAGTACTTTAGAAGATTTAGTTACTGAACTACAAACAGATGAACAAAAAATTTCATTTTGGGTAAATATTTATAATGCTTTTATACAAATTTCATTAACTGAAAATTCGAAAGAATATGAAAATAGAGGTGCCTTTTTTGGTAAAAAACGAGTAAAAATTGCTGGAGAAATTTTGTCTTTTGATGATATTGAACACGATATTATTAGAAAATCTAGAATAAAATGGAGTTTAGGTTATTTAAGAAAATGGTTCCGTCCAAAATGGGAACGTAAATTGCGTATTGATGGAAATATTGATTGGAGAATACATTTTGCCTTGAACTGTGGTGCAAAAAGTTGTCCGCCAATTGCCATTTATGATGCCAAAAATTTAGATAAGCAATTTGATTTAATGACCACAACCTATTTAAAAAATCAAACCACTTACAATCAAGATACTAAAACTGCTAATGCTGTGGCACTTTTTTCTTGGTTTCGTGGTGATTTTGGAGGATTATGTGGCGCTAAAAAAATTCTTTTCGAATACAAAATAACTCCTGAAAAACCCAAAAATCTAGATTTTAAAAGTTATGATTGGACTTTGAGTTTGGGTAATTTTAAAGCCTTACCATCCTTTTAATTTTCCTCTTTTTCATTCTCCTCAATATCTTTAGTTAAATCTAAATTTCTAATCGTTGGGCTTACCACTGCTGTAGTTACAACTGTTAAAATGGTCATTGTACCCCCAAAAACAACAGCGGCTACTGGGCCAACTAATTTTGCTGCTAAACCACTTTCAAAAGCTCCTAACTCGTTAGATGAACCTACAAACATAGAGTTTACAGAAGATACTCTTCCACGCATATCATCTGGGGTTTTTAATTGTAAAATGGTTTGCCTAATTACCATAGAAATACCATCTGCAGCACCACTAACAAATAAAGCTAATAAACTAACCCAAAAAATAGATGAAAGTCCAAAAGCAATAATACTTAAGCCAAAAATAAAGACAGAAATCAACATTTTCTTACCAGTATTTCTGTTAATAGGTATATATGTGGTCAATAACATAGTTACTATACTTCCTACTGATATTGAAGCATTTAGTAATCCAAAACCTTCTGGCCCAACTTTTAAAATATCTTGTGCAAAAACAGATAAAATGGCTACAGTACCACCAAATAACACAGCAATCATATCTAAAGTTAAAGCTCCTAAAATTGCCTTATTTTGAAATACAAATTTAACCCCTGCTTTTAAACTTTCTGTTACTGGTTCTCCTATTTTTTGATTAAGAATAGGTTTCTTTTTGATAAAAAAAGTAAAGACTAAAGACAAAATAACCAGAATAAAAACGAGTAATAATGTATTATCAACATCAATCAAACCAATTAAAAAACCTCCACAAAGTGCTCCTGTAACTGATGCTGTTTTCCAAGTACTTGTGCTCCAAGTTGCAGCATTATGATATATTTTTTTTGGTACTAAAAGCGCCACTAACGAAAATATTGTAGGCCCAAAAAAAGAACGTAAAAAACCTCCAAAAAACACCAAAGCATAAATACAATACAACACAGAATTTGTGTTCCAATCTGCAATTATTGTTTCAGATGTTAATAAATATAAGCCTAAACTAATAAATGAAAATGCA
Organism: Polaribacter litoreus; assembly: GCF_054584775.1. Taxonomy (NCBI): domain Bacteria; kingdom Pseudomonadati; phylum Bacteroidota; class Flavobacteriia; order Flavobacteriales; family Flavobacteriaceae; genus Polaribacter; species Polaribacter litoreus. The sequence goes on from NZ_JBTLRD010000010.1 coordinate 79,967, forward strand.
GCTGTGCATAATGCTAATAAATTCCGTTTTTCTTTTTGATCTACAATATGACCCGCAAATAAAGCCATAGAAAAGGCAGGAATAATTTCCATTAATCCAATGATTCCTAAAGAAAGCGGATCTTTTGTTAAAGAATATACCTGCCATTCAATCACAATAAATTGCATAGACCAACCAAAGACTAAAAGAAATCTAACAAATAAAAAAATATTAAACTCTCTTATTCTTAATGCTGCATAAGGATCTTGTTTGGCCATTATTAAAAATGTTTATTAAATATTGGTAGAAAATTAATTCAATTTCATGTCCATTAAAATGGCAAATGTTTGATTGATATCTTGTTCTTTAACTACAATGGTCATTTCGTTGGTAGTTGAAATAATTTCTTGTAAAGGAATATCTGCCCAAGCTAATTGTTTTAAAATAAAGTAATAAATACCCGATTGTTCTAAATTTTCTTTTGGTAATTTTATGGTAATTGATGCCAACTCTAACATACTGTGAGTTAGGGTTTCTTGCTCAAAAATTTCTTGAACATAAGGTCTCAAGTTCTTACTAGTAACAATATTAGTTTCAAAAATACCTTGAGAAACCGTTAAAAAATAATCGGAATTTTCTGCAGTTTTTGTTAAAATCTTAGCAATCTCTCTTAATAAAGAAGGTGTATTTTTAAAGGTAAAATCACACAAATCTGAGCGTACAATTACGTCACCTAAATCTAAAGCTAGGCGTTTTATATTTTTTCTGATACGCAATTCACTTGCAGGTGAAAGCCTGTTAATTGCCATCATTACAGCACCTACTTTTACCTCTTTTTTTAAAATTGTAGATACTTCTGGTAAAATAATTCTGGCTAAAGAAGAAACATTGATTAATTTTTCATTTAATGCTTCTTCAACAAAAGGAGTTTTTCTAATGGTACTTTCTACAACTTCCTGTATTGTTTTCATGTTAAAAGTTTAAAAATATAAATAATTGTTCAAAAATAAACAATTAATTGATATCTCATCAGTTATTATAGATTTTACACAGTAAATATAAGATCATACAAAATTTAAACTTTAATTTATTTGGATCTCTAAATAAATTTGGGTTAATAATTTTTTAGAAAATCTATAGTTTTTTATTTTAACCATTAGTCTAATTTGTTTGTTAGCTTTTTAAATTCTTTTTTAGGGTTTTTATTGTCGTACAAAATGTCATACACCGTTTTAATAATTGGTGTTTTTGCGCCATTTTCAAGGGTAATTTTATACGCACTTTTTGTGGCATAATACCCTTCTGCAATCATGCTCATTTCGTGTTGCGCAGATCTTACAGTGTATCCTTTACCAATCATATTACCAAACATTCTATTTCTACTAAAAATTGAATAACCTGTTACTAATAAATCGCCTAAATAGGCTGAGTTATTAATATTGCGTTTCATTTTATGTACTTTTTTGATAAAACGTTTCATTTCGCGAATGGCATTACTCATCAATACCGATTGAAAATTATCTCCATAACCCAAACCATGTGCAATACCAGCAGCAACAGCGTAAATATTTTTTAACATTGCTGCGTATTCTGTACCAATAATATCATCAGAAATTTTAACATTTATATACCAACTTTCTAATGCATCTGCCATATTTTGAGCTATTTGTTCATCAATACAGGCAATTGTTAAGTAAGATAAACGTTCCATGGCAACTTCTTCTGCATGGCAAGGTCCTGTAATAACCCCAATGTTTTGTAGAGGAATATCAAATTTTTGATTAAAATGTTCACCAACTATTAAACCAGTTTCTGGAACAATTCCTTTAATTGCAGAAAAAATTATTTTATCCTCTAAAGACACGTTTAACTTATTAAGTTCGGCAGTTAAAAAAGCTGATGGTATTGCAAAAATTAAGATATCATAATTAGTAACCATTGAACTGATATCGCTTGATAAATCTAATAAAGACGCATCTAATTCTGCAGATCGTAAATAGTTAGGGTTATGATCGTTTTCAATAATATGTTCTATTGCTTGCTCATCTCTTAAATACCAACCAATAGTATCTAAATTTTCCATTAACATTTTTACAATGGCAGTTGCCCAACTTCCTCCTCCAAAAACTGCTATTTTCTGATGTTTATCCATTTTCTCTATTTTTGGCTTCAAAAGTAAGAAAACTATTATCTTTTGATGAAAGCTTGTTTCAATTATTATATTTGTAAAAGTACTAACTAACCTTATGAAAGTTTATATTTTTCTTTTTTGTAGTTTTTTTTTACTGCTTTCTTGTACTCTAAAAACTACAAAGAAAGAGAAGGAAATATCTTTAACTGCTATAAAAAAGTCTACTAAAGCTAATAATGTTCATATTTTAAAGAAAGAGTTTGTAATTAAAAACTTAAATGATATTTCTCGCAAAGTTTGGCTGTATTTACCACCAAATTATGATTCTTCCTCAGAAAAATATCCTGTAATTTACATGCACGATGCTCAAAATTTATTTGATAATGCCACTTCTTTTGTAGGTGAATGGGGTGTAGATGAAACCTTAAATAATTTTTACAAAAAAACTGGTAAAAGCTTTATTATAGTTGGTGTTGAAAATGGTGGAGCAAAAAGAATTGAAGAATATACGCCTTTTAAACATCCAAAATATGGAGGTGGAAAAGGTGCAATTTATATCGATTTTTTAATAAAAGAACTCAAACCCTATATTGATGCAAATTATAGAACCAAAACTGATGCCAAAAACACTGCAATTATAGGTAGTTCTTTAGGAGGTTTTATCTCTTTTTATGGGGGTTTAAAATATCCTGATGTTTTTGGTAATATTGGTGCACTTTCTACTTCTTTCTGGTTTTCTGACAAAATCTATGATTTTGCTAAAAAGAATGGGAATCTTAAAAATACAAAGCTGTATCTTTTAGTAGGTGGTAAAGAAGGTGATAGCATGGTACCTGATACCAAAAATATGGCAAAATTATTATTACAAACAGGATTTCCAAATCAAAATATAAAAACTAAAGTGGTTGCTGATGGAAAACATACTGAGTCTTTTTGGAAATCTGAATTTTTAGAGGTAATTACTTTTTTATATACTATAAAACAATGAACGTACAAATTATAAATAAATCTAAACACGCAACACCAAATTACGAAACTGAAGGTGCTGCAGGAATGGATTTAAGAGCAAATATTGATGCCTCAATAACTCTTAAACCTTTAGAAAGAGCCATCGTAAAAACGGGCTTATTTATAGCATTACCTATAGGTTTTGAAGCGCAAGTAAGACCCAGAAGTGGTTTGGCTGCTAAAAAAGGTATTACGGTTTTAAACAGTCCTGGAACCATTGATGCTGATTATAGAGGAGAAATTGGGGTAATTTTAGTAAATTTATCTAATAAAGATTTTGTGATTAATGATGGTGAACGCATAGCCCAATTGGTTATCGCAAAACACGAACGTATAAACTGGAATGAAGTTGATGTTTTAAACGAAACTAAACGCGGTTCAGGGGGTTTTGGTAGTACTGGAGTATAACATTAAAAAAGATAAATTGTGATTTTAGGCGTATGTGATTGGTTAGCTACAAAAACAAAATTTACTGCAAAGAATTTTAGAATTTTCTTTGTTTTGGCTGCATTAATAGGTGGATTTGGTCTTGGTGCTTATTTACTTTTATGGTTGGTAAAAGTAATCTCTGGAGAATAATTTAAGTTAATTTTTTATAGACCTGACTCATTTTTCTTACCTGATTGTGTAATAATTCAAAAGGTAAAAAACAATGAGAGTGATAACGATAACCTAATTTTTTATAAAATTGAAAAGCTTGTGGTTTAGCATCCATAGTGTCTAACCAAATTATTGAATACCCTTTTTCTTTAGCTGTTTTCTCTAGCCAAAGCAATAGTTTTTTTCCAACTCCTTTTCCTTGTATTTTTTGATGTAAATAAATTCTGTGCAACTTTACTTGTTTGTCTTCAAGTAATCCATCTAAGTTATCATCCCAAATTATTCTAAAATTTCCAACAATTTTGTCATTATAAAGTATAAAATAATAGTTAGTATTATGTTGAGATAATTCTTTTACAACAATATTTTTTGCATATTGACAGTTTATATACCAGTTTCCTGAATCTTTCCAAAAATGATGATAAGCTTCTTGATAAATTTCTTTCATCAACTTATATAAAGTTTTATAATCTGAAATAGAAATTTCTTGTAATTGTATATTTTTTGATACCTGAATCATTTTTATAAAATAAAAAACTGCTATTGGTTGATTACTCCAATAGCAGTTTAATAATAGTTAGAACTTTTAATACTTAATCTTGATTTTCAATAGCTTCTTTTATTTTTCCTTCAAGTTCTTCTGCTAATTCAGGATTGTCTTTAATTAATCCTTTTACAGTGTCTCTACCCTGCCCTAGTTTGGTTTCTCCATAACTGAACCAAGAGCCACTTTTCTTAACAATTCCAAGTTCTACACCAATATCTAAAATCTCTCCGACTTTAGATATTCCTTGCCCATACATAATATCAAATTCTGCAATTTGAAATGGTGGTGCTACTTTATTTTTTACAATTTTTACTTTGGTGCTGTTACCTATAACTCGATCTCCATCTTTAATTTGCGTTCTACGTCTAATATCTAAACGTACAGAAGCATAGAACTTTAATGCATTACCACCAGTTGTAGTTTCTGGGTTACCAAACATTACGCCAATTTTTTCTCTTAATTGGTTGATAAAGATAACTGTACAATTTGTTTTAGAAATGGTACCTGTTAATTTACGTAATGCCTGACTCATTAAACGTGCATGCAAACCCATTTTAGAATCGCCCATTTCACCTTCAATTTCAGATTTTGGTGTTAATGCTGCAACAGAATCAATAACAACAATGTCTATTGCACCAGATCTTATTAAATTATCGGCAATTTCTAACGCTTGCTCTCCATGATCTGGTTGAGAAATAATTAAATTATCGATATCTACCCCTAAATTTTCTGCATAAAATTTATCAAATGCGTGTTCGGCATCTATAAACGCTGCTATACCACCAGCTTTTTGCGCTTCTGCGATGGCATGAATGGTTAAGGTTGTTTTACCAGAAGATTCTGGTCCGTAAATTTCAATAACTCTTCCTCTTGGATAACCACCAACACCTAAGGCTAAATCTAAACCTAATGAGCCAGATGAAATAGCATCTACATCTTCTGTTACTACATCACCCAATTTCATCACAGAACCTTTACCATACGTTTTATCTAACTTATCTAAAGTAAGTTGTAATGCTTTTAATTTCGCTGCTTTTTCTTTGTCTACTGCCATAAATCTTTTCTAAATACCTTGTTTTTAACGGTTGCACAAGTTACAAAAAACTAACAGTATTTTCCTAATGTTTTAATTTCATTTTTATGGTATTTTTACAGAAATTAAAAGCAATGAAATCTAAAATTTTAATCAGTAATTTAAATTCTTCAGCTGCCATTGAAAATGGAGAATTGGTAAGTTTTTTAAACAACAATGTAGAGTATATTCATCAAAAAGGAAATAAAGGTTGGCGAAAATCTGATGATGAAATGTTTCCTGTAATTGGCCCGACTTTTAAAAATAATTTTAGAGTACACACCAAAAATGGAGATGCTATTCAAGATCAGCATGGTTTGTTGCGAGAAATGGAATATTCGTTAATTTATTCGGATGAAAATACTGCTAAATTCATCAAAAAATACACTAAAAATACTGCTGTTAAGAATAGCAAATTTCCAGAAAAATCTACAGAAGAATTTTTAAAATGGCCTTTCGATTTTACTTTCGAAAAAAATTTTAAGTTAAAAAACGATGTTTTAACCATCGATTTTATTATTACTTCTGATGAAAATATGCCTTTTATGTTAGGATATCATCCTGCGTTTTTGTTATCAAATACAGGTAAAGAAACCTTTATTGCTAATGATAAAATATATGATTTAGACGATGTTTATAAAGCGGGTTCTAATGCGTTTCCGGTTTTAAACTCTAATAAAATCGTCTTAAAAAATACAGACAAAAACGATTTAGAAATAACCACACAAGGCTTTGATAATTTTATGCTTTGGACAGAAGTAAATAATATGGTTTGCATTGAGCCAATTACGCAATATACTTCATATACTGACCAAAAATTTTCTGAAAAAAATATGCGTTTATCAAAAGGTAAAAATACCTTTTCTGTAGCTTTAAAAATAATTTAGTGTTAATGCCACAACATCGTCATTTTATTATTCACAAACCTTGGGGATATTTATCGCAATTTATTAATAATCAAACGAAAAGAAAAAAAAGATTATTGGGTGAGTTGTATGATTTTCCTAAAGGAATTATGGCAATTGGACGTTTAGATTATGCTTCTGAAGGTTTACTTTTACTAACCACAGATGGTAAAGTTTCTGCAGAAATTAGAAGTAATAAATTTGAAAAAGAATACTTTGTACAAGTTGATGGATTGATCACTAAAGAAGCTATTGAAAAATTAAAAAATGGTGTAGAAATTGGTTTTGATGGTAAAAAATATACTACCAAACCTTGTAAAGCATTTGCAATTGACGATCCAAAATTTTCATTAAGAAGTCAAAAAATTAGAGACGAAAGACATGGCCCAACAAGTTGGATTTCTATAATTATTACAGAAGGAAAATTTAGACAAGTACGTAAAATGACTGCTGCTGTTGGTTACCCAACTTTACGATTAATTCGGGTTAGAATTGGAGATATAAAATTGAGAAATTTAGAAGTTGGAAAAGTTATAGAGGTTGATGGTTTTGTGTAACTTATATTACAAAAAAAATTACTTAATTCTTTTAATTTTGGCGTATGAATAACTCTAACACTACCATTTATATTGTTGCTGCAATTATTATTTTACACTTTGTAGTTGGTTTTGGTTATTTGATTTATAAAATGACTAAAAAGGATGATAAAAACTAATCTCTATCCATTCTAATATGTGGTATACCATCTTCTAAATACTCCTCTCCTATTTGTTTAAATTGATGTGATTCGTAAAATTTTTGTAAATATTTTTGAGCAGATATGGTAATTTTATCAACCTTAAAACGATTTTTTATTGTTGCAATAGAAGCAATCATAATTTGATGTCCGTAACCAAACTTACGTTCGTTTTTGGCAACTACTACCCTACCAATACTAGCATTTTTAAAATAATCTTTGGGTTTAAAAATTCGGGTATAAGCTATAATTTTGTCGTTTTTATAACCAAAAACGTGTATTGCTTTTTGATCTTTAAAATCTATATCTTGATACACACAATCTTGCTCTACAACAAATACTTCAGAACGGATTTGTAAAATTTGATACAGTTCTGTAGTTGTTAATTCTTGAAAAGATTTTATAATGAAGTTCATAATTGATGATCAATGAGCGTCATTACGAATGAAGAACGAAAGAAGTAATCTGTATATAAAGATATTGCTTCGTAAACTCGTAATAACCGAAAAAATTAACAAGAAATTTTGCCAACTCTATTAGCGTGTCTACCTCCTTCAAATTCTGTAGTTAAAAAAATATCTACAAAACCTAATGCTTGTTGTAAGGATACAAAACGAGCAGGAATTGTTAAAATATTAGCATTATTATGTTGTCTTGTAAGTGCAACCAACTCATTATTCCAACACAAGGCAGCTCTAATACCTTGGTGTTTATTGGCAGTCATTTGTGCGCCATTACCAGAACCACATAAAATAATACCTAATGCTGCTTTGCCAGACTCAACACAATCTGCTGTTGGATGAATGGCATCAGGATAATCCATAGAATCATTGGTATCTGTACCAAAATTTAAAATTGTATACCCTTTTTCTTCTAAATGTTTTATAATTTCGAATTTGTATTCAGTTCCTGCGTGATCGTTACCAATTGCAATTATCATAATAAATTAGTTTAGTTTGTCATTTCGAATTTATAGAGAAATCTCTTTTATAAAGTAATCTATAGATTCCTCTGTTTTGCTATCGCTTCAATCGGAATGACAAGTAGTTACATCAACAAAAATATATAAAATAGCAGTTATCAACAGTTATAAACAATGATATTTTACAAATTTTTAATAACTAGTTATTTTTAAAGCTATTAACAATCTTATCTAAATGTTAAGAACTTATCATTAAAATCTTGAAACTTTTTTTGGTAATTTTAATATTTATTACAATACAAGCTCTTGGTTGATATATGCAAATTAAATTATAAGTTTTTGATAAAAGTTTATCAACATAAAATTTACAATTTATTTACATAACCAACATCATAAATTATCCATAATAATAAGTGAATAGCTGTTTACAACTTTTGTTAATAACTCATAATTTTAATTGATTTTTAAGCTTTTAAATAACTCATAACTTGTCAATCTTTTTTAATAAGTGATAAAATCAAATAAATTATCAATTTTTTACTGTAGCTATTCACATACTATTATAAACATCATTGTTTTTTAAAATTTTATAAAAGAAAAATGATAATACTATAGAATGTTGATAAGTGTAAAAAATCAAAAATAAAGTTTACTTTCAAAAAGTTTATAGATGACAGTGTTTTACAATATAAAAATTTAAACTGTTTTAATTTTCTTTTTAGTTTGTAAAAGTTTGATGGAATCCTTTTGAATTTCTACAGTTTCTTGAGGAGTTTCGGTTTTATTTAGAGAAACATGTACGGTTCTTATCGTTAGGTAAATACCAATAACAAATATAAGTGCGAACAAAGCGATTATTTTACGTAGATTTTTCATCCTAAAAAGTTGATTCTCTTACTATATAGACGTATTATTTTAGATAACGTTACAGAAATTTTAAGATTTTTTTAAGTTAATAAAATCCTAAATTTTAAAATTATTTAGAGTTATTTATCTTGTTGAAGAAAGGAAGCACTTAAAATTGGTTTATTTTACAACAAATCGTATTGCATTTGGAATGATTTTAGCCGTAGTTTTTCCTGTGTCAATCAATTCGCCATCAGCCTGAATAAAAGGAGTTAATTTATTAGGGATAATCTTTATTTCTTTTGTTTTATAAGTGGCCACTTTTTTATGATGAACAATTGCACCAGAATATAATTTTGGTAAATTAAACAGCACTTCTAAAAAACTAAAATTTTTTACAATACTTACATCAAAATAACCATCAGATGGATTTACATTTTTTGTAAATTGCATACCACCACCAGAAAATTTACAAAGCCCAACAACAGCCATCAAACACTTTTCTTTTAAAATAAGATCATTAAAATAAATGATGAAGTTTGATTTTTTATAAAAGAACAAACCATATACACCCGCTAACAAATAAGAAATACCTCCAAATTTTTTAAGTGTATTTAATTTATGAACAATATAACCATCGTAACCCAAACCAGCTACATTGTTAAAATAGGTAAGGGGTTTATTTTTAGTTTGTAATACACCAATATCTTGTAAAATGGTTTTTTTCTGCAGAATAATTTCAATAGATTTTTGAATTTTTAAGGGTATATTATAAGTCTTTCTCCAATCGTTACCAGTACCTAGAGGAATTACACCAATAGTAATATCCGAAGATTTTACATACCTTTGCAACATAATTCCGTTAACTACATGATGTAGTGTTCCATCTCCACCTACAGTTATAAAATTTCTAAAACCGTTTTTGATTGCAGTTGTTACCAAATCAATTTCGTGTTTAGAAAACTGAGTTAAAGCAAAAGAGTACTGTATATTCTTAGCATTTAAAAAATGTTCAATCTGTTTCCATTTTTTAGAAAATTTACCATTTCCAGAAACAGGATTGGCAATAATAAACCAAGTATGTATATTGCTATTAGTAGCAAATTGAGACATAAATTATAAATATAAAGCTTCCTAAAATACAAAAATTTGCATCATAACACTTTCTTAATGGCAGTAAAAGTGAAATAGTTGTATTTTGGTAAACGAATAATAAGAGAATTAATGACAAGAAAGAAAAGAAAAATTTATAAAAAAAAAGGTAAAGTAATCAAAGACTTAACCAGAAATATATTTAAAATATTAAATGAAGACAGCGATAAATTTTACAATTACAAACAAATAGCTGGTAAATTAGGTATTTCTGATACCGATGGTAAAACACAAGTTTTAAAAAAATTAGCAGAATTAACAGCCACAAAAAAAATTAAAGAAGTAGATAGAGGAAAATATCAAATTAACGAAGATCGTAAGTACTCTTTTGGTACTTTAGATATTACTTCTAATGGCAATGGGTATTTTATTTCTGATGATTATGATGATGATATTTTTGTACCAAATATTAATTTAGGTAAAGGTTTACATGGAGATGTTGTTAGGGTATACGTGTATAAAAAAAGACGTTCTAATAAATTAGAGGCAGACGTTGTTGAAGTTTTAGAACGTGCAAAAAATCAATTTGTTGGGGTGTTACAAATGAGTAAAAACTTTGGATTTGTACTACCAGATAGTAACAAAATGTATGCAGATATTTTTATATCTCAAAATAAATTGAACGGAGCAGAACATGGAGATAAAGTACAAGCTACAATAACAGACTGGCCAGAAAAATCTAAAAATCCGTTTGGAAAAATCACCAAAGTTTTAGGTAAACCTGGAGATCATAATACAGAAATGCATTCCATTTTATTAGAATACGATTTGCCTTATGAATTTCCAACAGAAGTAGAGGAGGAGGCACAATCTTTGCCTATAGAAATTACAAAAGATGAAATTGCCAAACGTAGAGATATGAGAGGCGATTTAACATTTACCATAGATCCAAAAGATGCCAAAGATTTTGATGATGCATTATCCTTTAAAAAATTAGAAAGCGGAAATTATGAAATAGGAATTCACATTGCAGATGTTTCACATTATTTGCAACCAAAAACCATTTTAGACGCAGAAGCTTATGAACGTGCAACATCAGTATATCTAGTAGATAGAGTAGTACCCATGTTGCCAGAAATGTTAAGTAATGGAGTGTGTTCTTTAAGACCAAATGAAGAAAAATTAACCTTTTCAGCTGTTTTTGAAATCAATGAAAAAGCTCAAATTATTAGTCAATGGTTTGGTAGAACAGTTACGTATTCTGATAAACGTTTTGCTTATGAAGAGGCACAGGTTTTGATTGAGAGTAATAGAAAAGAGACTCAAGACTCAAGACTCAAGATTCAAGACGAAAAATGTACGCAAACAAACTCAAAGTCTGTTATTTCGAGTGATTTTTCTAAGGATGAGAAAATTAGTATCGAGAAATCTAAAACAAAAAAGCAACAACTAAAAACTAACAACTATAATACTACAATTCCTGCAAATGTTTCTATAACAGGACAAGAATATACAGTTGATGAAAAAATTGTAGAGGCCACTTTAAAATTAGATGAATTGGCAAAAATCCTTAGAAAAAAACGAATGAAACAAGGTGCCATTTCTTTTGATAGGGTAGAAGTGAAGTTTAATTTAGATGAGGAGGCAAATCCTGTTGGTGTTTATTTTAAAGAAGCCAAAGATGCCAATAAATTAATTGAAGAATTTATGTTGCTTGCTAATAGAAAAGTTGCTGAATTTATAGGAAAAGCAAAAGGAGGGAAGCCTTCTAATAAAACATTTATTTATAGAGTACATGATGAACCTGATGGTGAAAAATTAGCCTCTTTACAAAATATCATTAGTAAATTTGGATATAAAATTGATACTAATACTAGAGAATCTACGTCAGATTCTTTAAATAAATTATTAAATGACGTACATGGAAAAGCTGAATCTAACATGATTGAAACTCTAGCAATTCGTTCTATGTCTAAAGCTGTGTATACCACTCAAAATATAGGTCATTATGGATTAGCTTTTGATTATTACAGCCACTTTACATCACCTATAAGACGTTATCCTGATGTAATGACACATAGATTACTGCAACATTATTTAGAGGGCGGAAATAGCGCAAAACAAGATATTTACGAAGAAAAGTGTAAACATTCTTCAAAACGAGAAGAATTGGCTAGTAAAGCAGAGCGAGATTCTATCAAATATATGCAAGTAAAATACATGCAAGATCATAAAGATGAAGTGTTTGATGGTGTAATTACAGGGGTTACAGAATGGGGTGTTTATGTAGAAATTACGAAGAACAAGTGCGAAGGAATGGTAAGAATTAGAGATATCAAAAGTGATTATTATATTTTTGATGAAGATTTGTATGCAGTTGTTGGACAATCTACAAAACACATGTATCAACTAGGTGATGATGTTAAAGTACAAGTAAAAAAGACTGATTTAGAGCGCAAACACTTAGATTTTAATTTGATAGAGGATTAAAAAAGAGACAGTAATTTTACCAGTTAACACAAAAAATTAATTTAGCTTGTCATTTCGACATTATTGAGTAATCTTAACAGCTATAATCTAAAAATTCGTGAAATTTTTAAATATGAACAGTAACATAAATCCGTGAATATTAGTGAAATTCGTGTCTTACAATTATTATAAAATTATGATATTAACAACAACAAACAACATCGAAAACTTTAAAATAGCAGATTATTTAGGTATTGTAACTGGCACAGCTTACGATTCTAGCTACACTGCAAATGGTACAAAGATGTCTTTTAAAGATATGTTTAGCATGACTAAATATTACGAAAAATACTCTTTAGCCTTAGAGAGTATTAAAGAAAAAGCTTTTCAAAATTTAAAAGAAAATGCTACAAAATTAAACGCAAACGCAGTTGTAGGAATTAAAGTAGATGTAGAACCATTAGCCAATTCTGCAACTTTATTGGTTTCTATTACAGGAACAGCTGTAAAAGTAGTATAATAAAATATGAACTATAAATTATAATTTTTATGTTGATAAATTTTCATATTTGCAACAATAAAAATGTTTAAAAGTCTTTATAGTGGTATACTTATTGATTTAAGTGTACAAATTAAACAAAAAATGATGAAAAAAATAATACACATATTATTTCTTTGTGTTAGTTTATCTATGGCAGCACAAAGTAAAGTGACAAAGAATTTAGGTGATTTTTCTATTCTTAAAGTATACAATGGTATAGAATTAGAGCTGATAAAATCAACAGTATCAAAATTAGAAATAACCGGTAACAAATCGGAAATTGTAAAAATTAAAAATGTAAACAACACCTTAAAAATTTCGTTACCATTTTCTTTAAAACCAGAAAATAATCTTGCTAATGGCCAAGTTTTGGTAAAATTATATTACAAGAATAATATTGATATTATTGATGGTAATGAAGGTGCAACCATTACAGGAAAAGAAATTAAACAAGATAAACTAGAAGTAAAATCTCAAGAAAGGGCATTTATTAATCTAGTAGTTAATGTAAAACATTTAGAGGTTAAGTCTATATCAGGTGGAATTATTAAATTATCAGGTAATACAAAAAACCAAACCGTAGATGTAGATTTGTATGGAATTTATAATGGTTTTGATTTAATCTCAAAAACTAATACTTCTGTAAATGCTGGCACAGGTGCAAAAGCAGAAGTTACCGCTGGCGAAACCCTAAATGCAAAAGTAAGTTTTGGAGGATCAATTTTTTACAAAGGCAATCCTGAAGTGTTAAAAGATAAGAAAGTAGTAGGAGGTATCATTCAAAAAAGAGATTAATACAATCCTTTTTTATATCTTTGTAGTAAAATATTAAAACAAATGAATACTTTAAATATATTTTTGTTAGGAATGCCAAGTGGAGGATCGTGGCTAATTATTGCGATTGCTATTTTATTACTATTTGGTGGTAAAAAGATTCCTGAGTTAATGAAAGGTTTAGGAGGAGGTATAAAAGAGTTTAAAAAAGCCTCTAAAGAAGAAAATGAAGAGAAGTTAGAAGAAAAGAAATAGTAACTAAAAACATAAACAAAAGTAAAGCTCTGTATGCAACGCATACAGAGCTTTTGTTTTAAATTAAAAAATCCCCCAATATTTTAATTTACTGTCTCAAATATATACAATACTTTCATATTATAAGATATCACATTAATAAAACATCAAAAATGTTATAAATGGGAAGATATGTGATAATTTAGGGATAAATGGGAAGGTTTTTAGTCTAAAAAAGTCATTAATGACTGCTTACTAAAACTTCTTGATACCGGAATTGGAAATGAAATTATATCAGATTTTAATAAATAGCCTCTTGCATTACCACTAATATCATCTACATAATTTGTATTTATAATATAAGATTTATGGCAACGAATTATTTTTGAGTAATTTTCTAATTCTTTTTCAATTTTTGTTAAGGTAACTCGTAAAATCTTTTCTTTAATTTCATTGTCTTCTTCTTTAATAAAAAAACTAGCGTAGTTACCTTGAGAAGTAACATATACCAAATTGTTAGTATTAATACAGATACTTTCTTTCTTATTGTCAGAAAAAATTGTGACTTTCGGTATTAATATTTTTTCTTTTTCTAACCTTTTTTTCTCTTTGTAGGTTTTAATTTCTTTTACACGCTTTCTTCTTTTTCTACGTAAATTTCTTTCATTAAGATAAATAGAGAGTAAAACAGGAATGGCACCCACTAAATATGTATAAAACATAAAAATTGGTAAGCTCATTCTTTCTAAATCTTTATCATCTTTATAAATATCTGTATAATACCATAAAACAATGCTAATAAAAAAAATTGCTATTATAATTAGAAATAGATTTTTACCTATTGTCCATCGATCTTCATGAAAATAATTAGTAAACAATAGAGGAGGTATATAAAGTACCAAAAACGAAGCTATTGCACCAAAAAAACCTATAGTAGCTGTATATTCTAATAAATAATTTTCAAAAGAAGCTAATGAAAAAGGCTTAAAAATGTATAGAAAAAGAAATACAAAGCTGCCTAAAGTAAGACTTGTTTTGAGTTTAAAGAGTACAGAAGGATTAAAATAATAGGGTGTGTTAAGCCAATCTTTTATTATTTTCATAATACAAGGAAATTATGTAAAATTATAGTATTAATTGCTATCACAAATAAAATCTACTAAACGAGTAAACTGTAGCTATAGTTTATAAGATTTAAGATACAAAACTTATAAAATATGAATATTAATAACTGTTAAATTAGTATAATTAATAACGTGTAATAATAATAAAAACTTCTTTTATTTACAATTATAGTTAGTAAAATAAAAGAAGCGTTAATTAGGTACAAAAACTAATTTTATAAATTATTCCTTTTTTTCTTTCTTTTTTGAACTTTTCATGGCTTCACCAATTTGATTACTGGCTGTAAAACTTGCAACCATATCATTTAACATTTGACTACCAGCTTGTGGCGAGTTTGGTAATAGAATTAAATTACTATTAGTTTCTTGGCCAATAGACTGTAAAGTGTCATAATGTTGTGTTACAACAATTAATGCAGATGCTTCTTGGCTATTTATACCTACTTTATTTAAAACTTCTACAGACTCTTCTAAACCACGTGCAATTTCACGTCTTTGATCTGCAATACCTTGTCCTTGTAATCGCTTACTTTCTGCTTCTGCTTTTGCACGTTCTACAATTAAAATACGCTGTGCATCACCTTCAAATTGTGCTGCAATTTTTTCACGTTCAGAAGCATTAATTCTGTTCATAGATTCTTTTACTTGTGCATCAGGATCTATATCTGTTACCAATGTTTTTATAATATCAAAACCATAATCAGACATGGCATCGTTTAATTCTGATTTAACAGCAATTGCAATATCATCTTTTTTAACAAAAACATCATCTAATTTCATTTTTGGTACTTCTGCTCTTACAACATCAAATACATAAGATGTTATTTGATCATGAGGATAATCTAACTTATAAAAAGCATCATATACTTTATCTCTAATTACTTTGTATTGTACTGATACTTTTAGTTTTACAAATACATCATCTAATGTTTTGGTTTCTACAATTACATCTAATTGTTGAATTTTTAAACTTAGTCTACCAGCAACTCTATCTATTAAAGGAATTTTTAATTGCAAACCAGAGTGTCGAATACTTTGAAATTTACCAAAACGTTCTATAATTGCAGAAGTTTGTTGTTTTACCATAAAAAAGGCTGCAAAAAGAATAACTGCACCAAGTACAATAAAAATAATAAATGTAGGATTCATAATTATGAGTTTATAGTTAAAAAGTTTTCTTGTAAAGATACTGAATTTCAGTACTTCTACTATTAGACGTACCCATTTAAATTTGTTACATAATAATAGAATTAAAACTAAAAAAAACCTTGAAAACATTCATTTCAAGGTTTTTTTTAGTTTTAATATAAACAAACTATTTTTGTGCTTTTGGTATCATTTTCCCAATTTTTCTATTGTATTTCAACCATTTTTTATATTGTTTTTCTGAAAGAATTTCTTTCAATGATTTTGCTAAAGCTAAATCTTCAACTTTTAAAGTTTCAGAAATTGGTTTTAGATTTTCCACCATTGTTTTTTGTACGCTAACTTGGTTAGATACATCACCCGTTTCTCTAGCTTTTTTCTGAAAATTTTCTACCATTTCTTTGGTACTTCTCATTGTAAAGCTATTTATTCTTCTAATATCTTTTATTTTCTTGTTGTATTTTTTTAAAAGTTTAGAAAACTGCTTACCCTCATTCGAAGATAATTTTATGCTAGATTTTTTAGCTGCTTTTTCTATATCTTCATAAATTATAAGTCCTAGATATTTTTCTACTTTAAAATTAGGTTCAGGAGGTTTTTGTTGAGTCTGAGGCATTTGTTGTCTCATTCCTTGATTTCTCATACTACCAAACTGGCTATACGTGTAAAAGCTGGTTAATATAAAAATTAATAAAATGTATTTTTTCATAATTACATATTTTTAATGGCGTTTTCTATTCTTTGTAATGTTTCATTTTTACCTATCATTGCTATAATATCAAATAGGTGAGGCCCTGCTAATTTACCTACCAAAGACAAACGTAAGGGTTGCATAACTTTACCAAAACCAATTTCTTTAGCAGTTATCCAAGCTTTAATTTCCTTTTCTGTATTTGCTGATGAAAAATCATCAATTTCTGATATTATTGAAATCAATTCTTGCATTAATTCTGAAGTACCTTCTTTCCAGTTTTTCTTACTTGCTTTTGCATCATATTCAGTTGGTGTAACAAAAAAGAAAGACGATAAATCCCAAAAATCGGCTAAAAAAACAGCTCTTTCTTTTATTGCTGAAACCACCTTTAAAACATAGTCTTTGTCTTTTGTAATTCCTTTTTCAGCTAAAATAGGTAAAAATAAATCAGTTAATTCAGCTTCCGATTTTGTTTGTAAGTACTGTTGCTGAAACCATTTGGCTTTGTCTGGACTAAATTTAGCTCCGGATTTGCTAACACGTTTTAAATCGAATTCTTGAATTAATTCTTCTAAAGAAAATAGTTCTTGCTCAGTGCCAGGATTCCATCCTAAGAAAGCCAACATATTTATAAAAGCATCAGCAAAATAACCATCTTCTTTATATCCACGTGAAACATCACCAGAAACATCATTGGTAAATTCTAATGGAAAAACAGGAAATCCTAATTTATCTCCATCTCTTTTGCTTAATTTGCCTTTACCCACTGGTTTTAAAATTAAGGGTAAATGTGCAAATTTTGGTGCAGACCAACCAAAAGCTCTGTATAATAAAATGTGTAATGCCATGGAAGGCAACCATTCTTCACCACGAATTACATGGCTAATTTGCATTAAATGATCGTCTACAATATTGGCTAAATGATAAGTTGGCATTCCATCACTTTTAAATAGAATTTTATCATCTAAAGTATTGGTATCAATTTTAATATTTCCACGGATTTCATCTTCCATTTCTAAAATTTCATCTTGTGGAGTTTTAAAACGAATTACATATTTATCGCCATTATCTATTCTTTTTTGAACTTCTTCATCAGACAAAACCAAAGAATTTACCAAACGTCCTTTTGCTCTATTGTGCCAATTGTAAATAAAAGTTTTACCTTCTAACTCATGTCCTTTTCTATGTGCGTCTAATTGCTCTGCAGTATCAAAAGCATAATAAGCCCAACCTGTTTTTAGTAAAGTATCTGCATATTCTTTGTATAATGCTTTACGTTCAGATTGTCTGTAAGGGCCAAATTTTTCGTTGGTATTTGGACCTTCATCAAAAGGAATATTACACCATTCTAAAGCATCAATTATATATTGTTCTGCATTGGCAACATAACGTGTTTGGTCTGTATCTTCTATTCTTAAAATAAAAGTTCCGTTATTTTTTTTAGCAAATAAATAATTATACAAAGCTGTTCTTACACCTCCAATATGTAAAGGTCCTGTAGGACTTGGTGCAAAACGTACACGAACATTAGATTCCATTTTTTCTTGATTTTAAGCAGCAAAGATACTTTTCTATAAGCACAAAAAAAAGCCTTAACAAAAGGCTTTTCTCTTATTCTGTATTAAGGTTAAATTCTTTAAAATTTATGATAAATTCCGAATGTAAAAGCTATTTGTTTGGCAACATTATTCCCAAAAAAAGCAGCAGGCAAACTTGCAGTTACACCAAAATTTTGGGTAAACTCACCAATAGCTTTTACACCCATAACTCCATATTCTTGATTGTTGATGTATAAGGAAGTTAGCAAATTTTTATCTGGTAAATTAATATTTCCGTCTTTTAAAGATTTCTCAATATCTAAAAAACCAATTAACCATAAATTTTTAAATATTTTATGACCATATTCTCCACCAATTTTAAAGTTATTAGAATACTTATTAGTTCTAATTTTTGCACCAATAAAAGATTGAAGATAGCTTTTACCAAAACTTTTTCCTGCTAAAAATAGGGGTGTAAATGTAAATGCATTGTATCCTGTTTTTATACCAGAAGTTTCAAAATATCTGCTGGTGTTTGTTTCTATGGATAATTGTGTGGAAAGTAACCAATCTTTTTTATAGAAATTATGTTTTATACCTAACTCTATATTTCCTAAAGCCGTTTTTGTTTCATTTATTGTTTCTGAACAATCTCCAATACAATCTATAGCAGGATCTAGATATTTTAAATCTTTTGCTGAAATTAATTTTAAAGGTACATTTACAATAAGAGTTGTGTTATTTGTTAAGCCATATTCTGTATAGAATTGCAAAGTATTATCAGATAATTCTCCTTTTATAGTATAATCAGGATCTCCAAAAAATTCGTCATAATTTGCAATTGACGTATAGGAAACTTGCGTATAGAATTTTCCTTTTTTCTGAGTCCAAGGGCTTTGTGCAAAAACATTTGCGGTCAATAGTAAAAATAGAAGTTTGGTGAATCTTTTCATTATTTTAATTTTTATGAATTCTTAGTAGCACAATTTAAAAAATACTTACAAAATTGTTTTAACAATTATTATGTTGATGATCTTATCAAAAACATTATTTTTATTAGTTGATTATGAAAGCATTCGAAAACATACAGCTAAAATTAAATCAATTTACACGCAAATATTACACAAGTGAATTGATAAAGGGAACTATTTTATTTTTTTCCTTGGGTTTATTATACTTCTTTTTTACGCTGTTTTTAGAATATTTTCTGTGGTTAAAACCAACTGCAAGAACTATTTTGTTTTGGGCATTTATTCTTGTAGAAGTTTTTTTGTTGATAAAATTTATCGCTTTTCCAATTTTTAAATTGATTGGTTTTAGAAAAGGAATTTCTTTAGAAGAATCATCCAAAATTATTGGAAACCATTTTCCTGAAGTAGGGGATAAGCTGTTAAACATTTTGCAACTTAAAAAAGATACAAAACAATCTGATTTAATTTTGGCAAGTATCAACCAAAAATCTTCAGAGTTAAATCCTATTCCTTTTGCAAAAGCGATAGATTTTAAACAGAATTCTAAATATTTAAAATATGCAGTTGTTCCAGTTTTAATTTATGTAATTAGTTTGTTTACCATTTCTAAAGGTTCATTAACGCAAAGTTTAGATCGTGTCGTAAATCACAGAACAGCATACAATCCTCCAGCACCATTTTCATTTAAAATAGAAAATAAAAGTTTACAAGTTATTCAAGGAAAATCAATTACAATTGATGTAAAAACGATTGGAGATGTAAAACCCAATGAAGCCAAAATAATCTATAACCAACAAGAATATTATTTACAAAACAATCAAAATGCATCTTTTTCATATACGTTTTCAGATGTACAAGAAACCATTAATTTTTATATTGATGCAAATGGAATTCAATCTCAAGAGTATCAAATTAATGTAATTGGTACCCCAACAATCAACAATATTTTGTTGGATTTAGATTATCCAAATTATTTAGGTAAACGAGATGAAACCATTCAGAATTCTGGAAATTTAATCGTTCCTGAAGGCACAAAAATTACATGGAAAGTGCAAACACATCAAACAGATAGTTTGGCTTTTATCAACAATAATAAAACATCTAGTTTTACAAAGATTGATAAAGATATTTTTGAGTTTAAAAGACAAGTAAAAAATGCGCTAAATTATCAAATAGCATCATCCAACAAAAATCTTAAAGATTACGAAAAATTACAGTTTTCAGTTGGGGTTATTAAAGATGAATATCCAATGATTTCTGTAAGTTCTAATATTGATAGTATTTCTAGAGGAACTGCTCAATTTGCGGGTCAAATTTCTGATGATTATGGTTTAAAAAGATTGCAATTAATTTATTATGATGTAAATCATCCTGATAAAAAACAATTTTTTCAACTACCAATCAATCAACAAAATATACAAACTTTCTTTTATCAATTTCCTGATGGATTAAATTTATCAAAAGGAATTAATTATGAAATATTTTTTCAAGTTACTGATAATGATATAGTTAATGGTAATAAATCTACAAAAAGTAAAGTTTTTAACTACAAACAGAAAACAGAAGAGGAAATAGAAGAAGAGCTTTTACAAGAACAAAGAAATACTATTAATGATCTTGAGAATTCTGTACAAAAACAAAAAAAGCAACAACAACAATTAGAAGATATTCAACAAGAATTGCAAAACAAAAAGAATATCAATTGGAATGATAAAAAGCGAGTAGAAAGTTTTATTAAGCGTCAAGAACAATACAAACAAATGATGCAAAGACAAACTGAAAAACTCCAAGAAAATCTTGATGAAAAAACTGAAGAAGATGAAAATTTACAAGAAAAGAAAGAAGATTTAAAAGAGAGAATAAATGAACTTAAAAAGCTAGATAAGCAACAAAAATTGTTGGACGAAATTCAAAAAATGGCAGATAAACTTAATAAGGAAGATCTAGTAAAAAAAGC
Organism: Polaribacter litoreus; assembly: GCF_054584775.1. Taxonomy (NCBI): domain Bacteria; kingdom Pseudomonadati; phylum Bacteroidota; class Flavobacteriia; order Flavobacteriales; family Flavobacteriaceae; genus Polaribacter; species Polaribacter litoreus. The sequence goes on from NZ_JBTLRD010000010.1 coordinate 101,253, forward strand.
CAAAGAATTAGCTCAACAAAATAAACAACAACAACGTAGTTTAGAGAAAACTTTAGAAATGGTAAAACGTTTTTACGTTGAACAAAAAACCATGCAAATTGCCAATAAAATAGATGAGCTTTCTAAAACACAATCTGATTTAGAATCAAAAGAAGAACCTTCACTTAATGAACAACAAGAAATCAAAAAAGAATTCGATGAAATTAAAAAAGAACTAGAAGAACTTGATAAAGATAATGAGAATTTAAAAGAACCTATGGAATTGCCAGATGTTGAAGATGAAAAAGAAGACATAGATAAAGAACTTAAAAATTCTGAAGAGAATCTTCAACAAAATAAATTGCAACAAGCTAAAAAAAATCAAAAGCAATCATCAAAAAAGATGAAAGCAATGAGTGCTAAAATGCAAAACAGAATGATGGAAATGCAAGGTGAATCTATGGAAGAGAATATTGAAGATTTGCGTAAAATTTTAGAAAATTTGGTTATTTTTTCTTTTCAACAAGAACAATTAATGAATAAGTTTTCTGAAACTTCTACTAGTCATCCAGACTTTGGTAAAGACTTAAAAAAGCAAAATCAAATAAAAACATATTTCGAACATATTGATGATAGTTTGTATGTTATGGCCATGCGTCTACCAAAAATATCCACTAAAATTCAAGACGACTTATCTTCTGTTCATTATAATTTAGAACAATCTTTATATAATTTTTCTGAAAATCGATTTAATAACGCTGTTTCTAATCAACGTTACGTAATGACAGCCACAAACAATTTAGCAGATTATTTAAGCAATATTTTAAATAGCATGCAAAATAACATGTCAATGAAAATGGGGAAAGGAAAACCACAACCTGGTTTTAGCTTACCAGATCTCATCAAAAAGCAAGAAGGCCTATCAAAGAAGATGAAAGATGGAATGCAAAAAGGCGATAAAAATGGACAAGACAAAGAAGGTAATAAACCAAATAAAAATGGTAAACCTGGTGAAAAGGGAGAAGAGGGTAGTAGTGGTAAAGGTTCAAATTCTAATGAAGGAAACAAGGGAAATAAGAATGGAGAAGGAGAAGGTTCTAATGATGATTTAGATGGTGAATTGTATGAGATTTTTAAACAACAATCTCAATTAAGAGAAGAATTGGAGAATGCAATTAAAGAAAGTGAAAACGGAATAAAAGACGGAAATGGAAATGCTAAGAAAGCATTAAAGTCTATGGAAGAATTAGAAAACGAAATCTTAGAAAAAGGTTTTAATGCGGCTACACTTCAAAAAATGCAGAATCTAAATTACGAATTATTAAAACTTGATAAAGCTGTATTAGAACAAGGAAAAGATAAAAAACGCAAATCAAATACCAATCAAAAAGAGAATAAACGTAACAAAGTACAAGCGCTTAAATTTAAAAAGCAGTTTTACAATCAAATAGAAATATTAAATAGACAATCCTTACCTTTGCAGCAAAATTATAAAAATAAGGTTAGAGATTATTTTTCAGATAACAAAGAAGATTAATAAGTGCCTTGATCAGAAATGTTTATCAAAAAGTTTCTTTTTATATAATTTACAAATAGATAAAGTTTTTATTTCAAATAAAATATATAATGATAACGTTTAATTACGAAACAGATTTTAATTTATCTGATGAAAAATTATTAGAGAATTGGGTTCAAAATGTAATCATAAATCATGGTTTTGAATTGGGTGAAATCAATTATATTTTTTGCGATGATACTTATCTTCACGACTTAAATCTAAAGTTTTTACAACATGATACACTTACAGATGTTATCAGTTTTGATAATTCTTTGGGTAAACTTATTAATGGAGATATTTATATTTCTATAGAAAGAGTAGAAGATAATGCAAAAGATTTTAAGGTTTCTTTTGAGGATGAATTACACAGAGTAATGATCCATGGAGTTTTACATTATATGGGTTTTAAAGATAAATCTGGAGAGGATAAAGCGATTATGAGAGACGAAGAGGATAAAGCTTTATCGTTAATTAATTAGAAAAAAACATTAAAGTTCCACGTGGAACTACTTTTAAAAAAATGAGTTTATTTTCAACAACATACGATGTTATTGTAGTAGGTGGAGGGCATGCAGGAAGTGAAGCTGCTGCTTCAGCTGCAAATATGGGTGCACACACTTTATTAATTACAATGAACTTGCAAAACATTGCACAAATGAGTTGTAATCCTGCAATGGGTGGAATTGCTAAAGGACAAATAGTTCGTGAAATTGATGCCTTAGGAGGGTATAGTGCTATTGTAACAGATAAGACAGCTATTCAGTTTAAAATGCTAAATAAATCCAAAGGACCTGCTATGTGGAGTCCAAGAGCACAATCTGATAGAATGCAGTTTGCAGAATGTTGGAGAACCATGTTAGAGCAAACTGAAAATTTAGATTTTTATCAAGATTCTGTAAATGGTTTATTGTTTAAAGATGATAAAATTATTGGAGTTAAAACTGCTTTAGGTTTAGAGATAAAAGCTAAAACTGTTGTAATAACTGCAGGTACTTTTTTAAATGGATTAATCCATATTGGAGAAAAAACATTTGGTGGTGGTAGAGCAGGAGAAGGAGCTTCTACAGGAATAACCGAAGATTTAGTTGCTAAAGGTTTTGAAGCTGGTAGAATGAAAACTGGAACACCACCAAGAGTTGATGGTCGTTCATTAGATTATTCTAAAATGATAGAACAACCAGGTGATGAAAATACAGAGAAATTTTCTTATTTACCAGTTACTAAAAACCTAACCAAACAACGTTCTTGTTATTTAACGTATACCAATTTAGAGGTACACGAATTATTAAAAGAAGGCTTTGATAGATCTCCGATGTTTAATGGTAGAATTAAATCTACAGGACCAAGATATTGTCCATCTGTAGAAGATAAAATCAATCGTTTTGCAACAAAAGAAAGGCATCAAATATTTGTAGAACCAGAAGGATGGACTACTTGCGAAATGTATGTAAATGGTTTTTCTACATCGCTTCCAGAAGATATTCAAGACAAAGCAATAAGAGCTATACCAGGTTTCGAAAATGTAAAGTTTTTTAGATATGGTTATGCAATAGAATACGATTATTTTCCACCAACGCAACTAACACATTCTTTAGAAACAAAACTGATTAAGAATTTATTCTTTGCGGGTCAAATTAATGGAACAACAGGTTACGAAGAAGCAGCAGCTCAAGGATTAATGGCAGGTGTAAACGCAGCTTTAAAAGTACAAGATAAAGAACCATTTATCTTAAAAAGAAACGAAGCTTATATTGGTGTTTTAGTTGATGATTTAATTACAAAAGGTACAGAAGAGCCTTATAGAATGTTTACGTCTAGAGCAGAATATAGAACTTTATTAAGACAAGATAATGCAGATCTTAGGTTAACTCCTAAAGCTTTTGAGTTGGGTTTAGCTTCTAAAGAAAGAATGGATCGTGTTTTAGAAAAGCAAAGAAAAACAGATTTATTAATTCAGTTTTTAGAAAAAACAAGTGTGAAGCAAGAGGAAATAAATCCTATTTTAGAAGCTAAAAATTTAGCATTGGTAAATCAATCTATGAAGCTTTTTAAAATTGCTGCCAGACCTCAATTAGATTTTTCTGATTTTAAAAATGTTGATAAACTAAGCACTTTTATAAATGATAATGATATTGATAAAGAGGTTATAGAACAGGCAGAAATTCACCTAAAATATTCTGGTTATATCGCTAAAGAAAAGAATAATGCTGATAAGTTAAATCGATTAGAAAATGTAATGATTCCTTCTAGTTTTAATTATCAAAAAGTAAAATCTTTATCTTTTGAAGCTCGAGAAAAATTAAGTAAAATTCAACCAACTTCTATTTCTCAAGCAAGTAGAATTAGTGGAGTTTCTCCAAGTGATATTTCTGTTTTATTAGTGTATATGGGTAGATAAATTATCTGTAATTTAATAGATGTTCCTCGTGGAACAAACTAAAATTTATCAGAAAAAAAACACAATATTTAATTCCTGCTTAGGCAGGAATTTCAATTTTAAGATGATTATAAATGAATAACAAAATTGATTTTTATAAAGATTTACAACCTTTTTTAGACTGTAAAGATTTTACGGTTTCTGGTGAAGTTTATCAGGTAAAAAAGAATGAGGAGTTTGAGATGTTAGTTACAGTTCCTGTTCCTGAAAATTTAGGAGATTATTATAAAAGCGAAGATTATATTTCCCACACAGATTCTAAAAAATCTTTGTTTGATAAAGTGTATCAATCTGTAAAAAACATCACCTTAAAAAGAAAACTAAAATTGATAAATTCTTTTAATACTTCTTCTAAAAACATTTTAGATGTTGGGGCAGGTACAGGAGATTTTTTAAAAGTTTGTGCAACCAATTCTTGGAATGTTTTTGGATCAGAACCAGATCTTGGAGCAAGAAATATTGCTTTAAAGAAAGGAATAACTTTAGAAGAAGATCTATCAAAATTTAATAATCATCAATTTGATGTAATTACTCTTTGGCATGTTTTAGAACATGTAGAACATTTAGAAGAGTACATTTCTACTTTATATAACTTGCTTACTAAAAATGGTAAATTAATCATAGCTGTGCCAAATTATAAAAGTTACGATGCAAAACATTATCAACAATTTTGGGCTGCTTTTGATGTACCCAGACATTTGTGGCATTTTTCTCAAACATCAATTGCTAAATTATTTGCTAAAGAAAATATGATTGTAGAAAAAACATTGCCAATGAAGTTTGATGCTTACTATGTTTCTTTGTTAAGTGAAAAATATAAATTTGGTGCTATGAAACCAATTGCTGCATTTTTTAAAGGATTCAAATCGAATTTAAAGGCAAAAAGTACAAATGAGTATTCTTCTTTAATATATGTACTTAAAAAGAAGTAAAAACGGATTTTAAATAGCTTAAAATTTAATTTATTTTTAAAATAGTAGAAATACCTTGATAAATAAATAAAACCCCTTAAAACTTACGTTTTAAGGGGTTTTTATATAGTTAAATCTTATAGTAAAATTATAAATTAATAGGTTTTAGTTATTTAATAAATATACAGCTAAAAGGGTAATGATAAAACAGACACCTAAGCTCATTGCTCCTGGATCATCTTTTGCAAGACGTTGCCCAATAAGCATAAAAATGAAACTGATTGCAGAAAGCGCTAAACCTAGTAAAGCAATTTCTTTTCTTTTAGAAATCTAAATTTTACAAACTCTTATCATCATTAAAAGGGTTGCAATTATTTTTATATCTAAAAGCATTGTTAATAATAATTGAACTAGATGAGCCCTTAATAGTTCGGAGTGATATTTTAAACTTTAAAACTAGTCTATTTATTTTTGGAAAAGCTTATGTAGGTATTGTTCATAATCTTTTTATGCTTTTAACAATTTCCTATTCTTTTGACTTTTTGCTAAATTTTCTTTTGTAGCGGAAAAATTACCCTAAGATGCTGTGGTTTCGACGTCTTATTTTTTGTTGAAGTCAATGGCTTCTCTTGTTTTTGTTAATAAGGTTTTGCCTTCTGTTAACAAGGTTTCATCATAGCCAAATTCTGCCATAATAGTGGCTATTTCTGTTTGACTTTCTGTGTTTTAGAGTGCTACTCTATACTGTTCTAAGGTTTCTGCTTCTGATAATGTTCTTTTTGTTGCCATTTTTGCAATTGTTTTTAGTTACTATTGTGTTTATTGCTTTTTCCTTACGGATGTTTGGCTATTCCTTACAAGTCTTGGTGTATTCCTTACAGTTTATTTTCTTTTCCTTATGGCTATTGGTCTGCTCCTTGTAGTTGGTTTTGTGTTCCTTATTTGGTTTCTTTCACTTCTTATGATTTGTTGTGTCTAATTTACCCCTTTTGCGCTATATCTTAAAGTTGTTGGGCTGTAATTTATGATTGGTATTGCTTTTTTTTTGATGAATACTCTTTATTTAGTGGCTTCTTCTACAATTTTTATTTCATCTGCTGTTAATCCGTACAACTCATAAACCATTTGGTCTATTTCTTTGTCCGTTTTATCAATTTCTGCTTTTAATTTCGTTGCTTTTTGTTTTTGATCGTTAAAATACTGCATCCATTCTGCTTCTTCGCTTAAGGATAGTTTGCTATACTCTGTTTTATTTTCTTTTGCAGATTTTTTACGGGCTTTTTCTAACTCTTTTAGAAACTCTCCAAAGCTTAGTTCGTGCCAGTTTTGAAGTTTTTTTGAGTGATTTGTTAAGTTAAATTTAGATGCTAATAAACCCAATAAATTGTTACCTACTTTTTGAAGCTCTTTCTTAAGAGAAAGCATTAAATTAACATTTTTAATGAGTGCTGTTACGTCTGTAGGAATTTCAGGAAGTGGAAATGGTTTTAGGTAATTGGTTTTAAATCTAAAATATCCACCTCTTAATTCTGTACCGGTGTTTTTCAAGAAAAACCACATCACTTTAGAGTTTAATATGCCAAGATAAAATTTTTCATCAACCTTAAACTTTTCATTTTTCACAAAGGAATAAATCGTAGTTGGATGATAAAACTCTCCTTTTTCGTCATAAGTCATATTGCAACCCAATGAGATTTCTTGGGTCATTATTTTAGGCTTTCCAAATTTTGTAAGACTTTTAGGATAAATGTACAAATACCAACCTTCTTCAATATTCATTCTTCCTTTTTCTCTTCCTCTAATTTCAGTTTCAAAATGTTTCAGATAAGCATAGGTTTTAGGTAATTGTGCTTTGATAGATTCTTCTGAAACTGCTTGACCATTTTCATATGGAAAGAAAACAAAATATTGATTGTTTAATGACTTATACTTTGAAATTTCATTTCCTTTAATATAAGGTTTAGCTAAGGTTTTTTCAATTTCAAAACGATAATCATATTTGGCATTATATGCTTCAATATAATTTCCTTTATCAACTCCTTCAAAAACATAAACCGCATCTAGACTTGTTGCAATTCCTTGGAAAATATTATCAAAAACATCATCAACAGTGAAAGGTTGTTGTTTTAATTTTTTAATGGTATCATAGATTTTTTGACTTTGCAAATCCCAATTTTGTTCGCTTAAATTTTCAAGCAGGATATAATCCCATTCAAAAGGCATGGCTAACTCAAGAGGATTTACTTTTTTAAATAAAACCTTATCTTTTGTGCTTTTGCTTAAGTTTATAATACAAGTATAGGTTGAAGCATCTGCAAAAACCATTTCAGAACCAAAATGTAAAATGCTATCTACAGCCGTTTTATCTTTGAAGAATCGCCTAATTCCTTCACCAAAATCGGTTACCAAAAACTTATGAGGTAAAATGTAAGAAACAATACCTTTGTTATTTATAAGTTCAAAACTTCGCTCCATAAAGAGTGCATAGATATCATAATTTGCAGTTGCGGATTGGAATTCTTTTTCATAGTACTTACACATTTCTGGATAATGTTCTACAAGTCCTTGTTTTCTAACATAAGGCGGATTTCCAATCACCACATCAAAACCACCTGTATATTGTGGTGTAAAAGCATGATCATAATCTTGGTTAAGTATGGGGTGGTTCAGAAGGGATTGAAGTTGCTTATTGCTGGGTAATTCATGTTTGGTTCTGTTGGTTTGTATATAGTTTACAGTATTGTACAGTTGGTTATCTTCCTTTATGTCTTTACAGCCATATTTTTGTGTCCATAGGCTATTTTGTTTTTTGCCTCTTCCAGGCAAGGGAGCAGGCTCTTTTGTTGTATTCAAGGGAGCAGGCTCCTTTGTTATACTCAAGGGAGCAGGCTCTTTTGTTATACTCAAGGGAGCAGGCTCCCTTGTTGTACTCAAGGGAGCAGGCTCCCTTGTTGAACTCGTAGGCTTATTGTTATGCTGCCCAGTTGTGGTAACCCCTCTATGTATATTTATTTTTCTGGCTGTTTTGGCTTTTATGATTTGCATCATCTTAGGCACTTCTTCCTCTTCACAAACTAGCAGTAAATGTATATGGTCTCCACAAATGTTATAGCTCATTATGTTTAGTTTCTTTTCTTCTGCTATGGCTATAATTTCTTTGGTGATTATTACTTCTTCTTCTGGCGTAAGCTTGGTATAATTAGGCAAAGGATTAGTACCTCCATCACGTTTTTGCCGCACTTTATAATCTATCATTCGTTGCGATGTTCTACTATCGTGCAGGGCAGTTGTTATATGGTATGCTTTTTTATCTTTTTCTTTAAATACCGTAGGAAACTCTTTTTGCCAATGAAAGGCTTTATCTCCTGCAACACTTGGGTTGTCAATTAAACTGTTACCGCATTTAATATTGCTGTTTAATGATGTTAATTTTCTACCTTTTTGTGCTGTTCTTAACCAAAGTGAAAGTTTAGCAATTTCAACACTTTCTTCGTTAATATCTACACCGAACAAATTGTTTTCTAAAATGGCGTTTTCAACTTCGCTTAATACCATTGTATCTCCAAACAATTTGGCTTGCAACTCGTCTATGTATTGATGTTCTGCAATTAAAAATTCTAAGGCTTGGTTTAAAAAAGCGCCACTACCACAAGCTGGGTCACAAATAGTAATTTGCAATAACCATTTTCTGTATTCTTCTAATTTTTGTGATAGTTTTTTTATGGTTGTTTTTTTTCTTCCTTTGCGTTCCTTTTCGTATTCTGCTTCTTGTATGTTTAGTTCTATTTTCTTTTCTTCACAAAGTTTGCCAACTGTATGATCTACAATGTATTTGGTAATGTATTTTGGTGTATAAAAAACGCCGTCTTTTTTACGTTTGGTTTTGCTTTGGTCTGTTGTAATGCCTTGTATTTCTGCCTGAATTTCGTCGATATCGTTTAACGAATGTTCAAAAATGTGCCCAAGAATATTTACGCTTACTTCACTCTCAAAATCGTAGTTGCTTAAATTAAGGGTGTGTTTGTAAAGTAAATTGTCATTGATTTTAATGTTGTCTAAAATTTCGTCTGGTGCAAAAAGTCCGCCATTGTATGCAAAAATATCGTGTTGTTGCCCTTTGTGCCCTGTATTCATATACCCGAAATATTTTTTAAATCGGTTGTATAGTGGGAAATATTCGTCGTATTTATCACGTAAATCAGTCCATTGATTTACAATAGAACGGATTGAGTTTGGTGGTAACAACAATCTATCTTCTGCAAAAAAGATAAATAGAAAGCGGTCGAGTAATTTTTGTGTTTTCTTGAATAACGTTAGTTTGTCGTATGCAGGGTTTTCTTTTTGAATGGCATCAAAAATCTCGTTTCTAAATGAAGCGTAATCTTTGTATAATTTTTTGGTAACGTTTTCTTCTTGTGTTAACGATTCATCCTTAATTTTTTTAGGAACGTTTTTTAAAAGATATTCTGATGATAGGCAAAGCCATAGTAAATTAAAACGTTCTTTTGTAAGTTGAAAGAGATTAAATTCTTCAAAATCAACGGCATTGTCAATATAAAAACGTAATTTTTCAAAGTTGGAAGTAATGACATAATTACAACCTGGTTGGTTGTTTTTATAGCCAAATGCTTGGGTTTCTACTTTGCTTAAATCGGTTGTGTTAGTGCCTTTGAGTTCAATTACAGCAAGTGCTTTTACCAAGTGAGCATTTTCTGAGCTATCATTTGGCGAGGGAGCATGCACCCTTGATAAAATTGCGCCATCTGTTTTTTTTGAGCCTTTTATATTTTTTAATTCTGTTGTGAGATTAAAGTGAGGTGTTGGGTTTTTGGTGTAGCCTAAAACGTTTACAAAAAGGTCAATTAGAAATTCGCCTTGATATTGTTCCTCTTTCGAGTTTCTAATGTTTTCTTGAATTGTAGGATTATGAAAATGACTTGTAAATTTTTGGTAAGCTTTTTCAATTTTTTCTGGCTGTAGTCCTTTTAAATATTTGTTTAAAACAGCGTTTTGAAACAGGCTCATAGTGTATCTTTTTCTTCAAATTTAGTAATAATCTGAGTGATGGCAAAAAAACAGCTCATTTGGTTTTTTGTGGCTGGTTTTAGCTTGTGTACAACCTTGTTGTGTAAGTGTAGTGAGGGAGTTGTAAGCTATTAGTTTTAGTTTATACATTAAAATGATGCTGTCTGAAAAGTATTAAAATTTGTCATTTCGACTGTAATGGAGAAATCTTATTTATTGATAATTAAATACATAGATTTTTCGGCTTCGCTCAAAATGATATATAGATTTACTTATCAGACAGCCTTTATTATTTTTAATAGGTTTTTTTAAAAGCTAGTGCACTTTTAAAAGAAAATAGTTCTTTTTACCACGTTGTAACAATACATATTTATCAGCAATTAAATCATTAGTAGTAATGGTAAAACTATCGTTTACTTTTTCTTTATTCACAGAAATTGAATTTTCTTTTAATGCTCTTCTAGCATCTCCATTCGATTTTAAAAAGTTGGTTTTTGCAGCTAAGGCTCCAATCATATCTAAACCCTCTGCAATATCTTCTGTAGCAATTGTTGCTTGTGGTACACCATCAAAAACATCTAAAAAGGTTTGCTCGTCTAAAGATTTTAAATCAGCAGCTGTAGATTTACCGAATAAAATATTAGAAGCTGCAATTGCTTTATCATATTCTTCTTTTCCGTGAACTAAAACTGTTACTTCTTCTCCTAAACGTTTTTGTAAAACTCTTGTATGTGGTGCATCTTTGTGCTCATTAATTAAAGAATTAATGGTTTCTTCATCTAAAAAAGTAAAGATTTTAATATACTTTTCTGCATCTTCATCAGACGTATTTAACCAATATTGGTAAAATTTATAAGGTGATGTTCTCTTGGCATCTAACCAAACATTACCCCCTTCTGATTTTCCGAATTTAGACCCATCTGATTTCGTAATTAATGGGCAAGTAATGGCATAGCCTTTTCCATTACCAATTCTACGAATCAACTCTGTTCCAGTAGTGATATTTCCCCATTGATCAGAACCCCCCATTTGCAGCGTTGTTGCATTTTCTCTAAACAAATGTAAAAAGTCATAACCTTGAACCATTTGGTAAGTAAACTCTGTAAAAGACATTCCCTCTTTAGATGCTGCACCAATTCTATTTTTTACAGAATCTTTTGCCATCATGTAATTTACGGTAATGTGTTTGCCCACATCTCTAATAAATTCTAAGAACGAAATATCTTTCATCCAATCGTAATTGTTTACTAGAATTGCTGCATTTTCAGCATCCGAAGTAAAATCTAAAAAATGACCCAATTGCGCTTTTACACATTCTTGGTTATGTCTTAATGTTTTTTCATCTAACAAATTACGTTCTGCAGATTTACCAGAAGGATCTCCAATCATACCAGTTGCACCACCCACCAAAGCAATAGGTTTATGACCACATCTTTGATAATGAGCCAATAACATAATAGGTACTAAATTACCAATATGTAAAGAATCTGCTGTTGGGTCAAAACCAACATAAGCACTTCTCATTTGTTCTAAAAGATGTTCTTCAGTTCCAGGCATAGTGTCGTGTAACATTCCACGCCATTGTAATTCTTCAATAAAGTTTTTCATTGTATAAACGTAATGTCATTACAAACAAACAGAAATACTCTTTTTATTAAAATAAAAGGTTGCTTTCTAAACTCGCAATGACGTATTAAATAGTCTTTTAAATTCGATTGGCAAATATAAGTTTATCAACCAAAATATACTAAATTCGTAATATGATTTTAGTTACAGGAGGTACTGGTTTAGTGGGGTCGCATTTATTGTATCATTTATGCTTAGAGAATGATAAAATTAGAGCCATTTATAGAACAAAATCCTCTTTAGAAAAGGTAAAAAATGTCTTTTCGTATTATACTTCTGATGCTTCGCTTTTTGATAAGATAGAATGGTTTGAAGCAGATATTACAAAAGTACCTGTAATGATTTTAGCTTTTAAAGAGATAAAACAAGTATATCATTGTGCTGCCTTTATTTCTTTTGATGCTAAGGATTACAGAGAAATGCGTAAAGTAAATATACATGGAACCGCAATTATTGCCAACCTTGCTATTGATGCTAAAATTGATAAGCTTTGTTTTGTAAGTTCTATTGCTGCTGTTGGCGAGCCTAAAAACGAAAATGAAGTAATTACAGAAGAATGCGAATGGAATAAAGAATTGGATAATAGTGGCTATTCGATTACCAAATTTGGTGCAGAAATGGAAGTTTGGAGGGCAAGCCAAGAAGGAGTTGATGTGGTTATTGTAAACCCCGGTATTATTTTAGGAAGTGGTTTTTGGACTGCTGGTTCTGGTAAATTATTTAGTCAAGTGTATTATGGGTTTAAGTATTATACAGAAGGTGTAACAGGTTTTGTGGGTGTAAAAGATGTGGTACAATCAATGATACAATTGATGAATGCTGATGTAAAAAACGAACGCTTTATTTTGGTTGCCGAAAACAAATCTTTTAAAGAGGTTTTCTTTACCATAGCAGATGCTTTTGGTAAAAAAAGGCCATCAATACAAATAAAACCTTGGCAAACTACTGTGTTTTGGAGACTTGCTTGGTTGATTTCAAAAATTACTGGAAAAGCACCTTTGCTAAGCAAATATTCAGCTAAAAGTGCACATTCTATTTCTAGATACTCATCTAAAAAAATTAAAAAAGAATTGAGTTTTCAATTTAAAACTTTAGATGATTCTATTCGAAATATTTGTAACAACTATCTTAAATCTTAATTGTAATCTTTCTCAATTATTAAAGAATCTTTTTTATTTAAGTCAATCTTTTTTATAGAATCCTTTTTCTTTTTTAACAGTCTTACTTTTTCTAAAGAATCTGTTCTTATAGAGTCTTTTATTGTTTTTATTTTATCAAAAACAGCTTTTTGTTTTTCTAAGTTTTGTTTAGCATTTTCCACAATTTCTTGATAATCGTCTATTGTACTCATATAATACAGATTACTGTTTTGAAAACGAGTACTATCAATTTTAAAACGATCATACACTAAAGGCATATAATTTATCTTTTTTTCTTGGTTTTTATTTTTGATAAATTTAGAAGAACTTGCAATAACCAACTCTTGTAGTAAAAGACTCATAGTATCTTTAGGAATCAAGTCTTTTGGCTTTTCAAAAATGGTATTACTTGTACAAGAAGCTGCGAAAATAAATAGAAATAAAAGGCTAATTTTTTTCATATTAACGGTTAAATGTTAAGCGCTTACCTTTAATATCTTCGTTAAAAACACCATTATTATACATTAAGTTTCCGTTTACAAAAGTGTGTGTAATTTGAGATGAAAAGGTGGTTCCTTCAAATGGAGACCAACCACATTTGTATAAAATATTGTCTTTAGCAACTGTCCAAGATTTTTTAGGATCAATAAGTACCACATCTGCATAGAAGCCTTCTTTAATAAATCCTCTCTTTTTAATTTGAAATAATTTTGCAGGGTTATGGCTCATTTTTTCTACGGCTTTTTCAATTGAAATAACGCCTTCTTTTACTTTTTCTAAAATAGCAGTTACTGCATGTTGTACTAATGGCCCACCACTTGGTGCTTTTGTGTATACATTTTGTTTTTCCGCTAATGTATGTGGAGCGTGATCTGTAGCCAAAACATCAATTCTATCATCTAATAAAGCTTTCCATAAACCTAATCTGTCTTTTTCGGTTTTTACTGCAGGATTCCATTTAATAAACGTGCCTTTTTCTTCGTAATCTGTATCGTTAAACCATAAATGATGCACGCAAACCTCTGCAGTAATTTGCTTTTCTTCTAAAGGGATATCGTTTCTAAACAACTCCGTTTCTTTAGCTGTAGAAACATGAAAAATGTGCAAACGAGCGCCTGTTTTTTTAGCCAATTCAATAGCTTTAGATGATGAAATGTAGCAAGCTTCTTCACTTCTAATGATTGGATGGTATTTTATAGGAATATTATCACCAAATTTTTCTTTGTAAGCGGCTGTGTTTTTTCTAATAGTTGCTTCATCTTCACAATGTACAGAAATAATCATTTTGGTTGATGAAAAAATCTTTTCTAAAACTTCTACATCATCTACCAACATATTTCCTGTAGACGAACCCAAAAACAACTTTATACCAGCAACCATTTTTGGATCAGTTTTTAATAATTCATCTAAATTATCATTAGTACCACCAAACATAAATGAATAATTGGTGTACGAATCTTTTGCTGCTATTTGAAATTTATCTTCTAATAATTTTTGTGTTGTTGCCTGTGGTACTGTATTGGGTTGCTCTATAAATGTGGTAATTCCGCCAGCAACTGCGGCTTTACTTTCTGTAGCAATGTTTGCTTTATGGGTTAAACCAGGTTCTCTAAAATGTACTTGATCATCAATAAAACCAGGAATTAAATACTTTCCTTCAGCATCAATAATTTCTATATTTTCTGTAACGTTAATTTTTGATGAAATTTTTTTAATGATCTCATTTTCTATGAGTACATCACCTTTAAAAGTGGTATTCTCATTTACAATTGTTGCATTTTTTATTAAGTAACTACTCATGGCTATTTGTGTTTTGGTAATCCTTTTAATCTCATTTTTATTACTCCAAAAAGAGCTTCAGAAATAATGTTTCCGCTCATTTTTGATGCACCTAAATTTCTGTCTGTAAAAATAACAGAAACTTCTTTAATCTTAAATTTATGTTTCCAGGCCTTAAACTTCATTTCTATCTGAAAAGCATAGCCTATAAATTTTATTTTATCTAACTGTATGGTTTCTAATACTTTTCTGTTCCAACACACAAAACCTGCTGTAGTGTCAAAAATGGGAATTCTTGTTACAAAACGCACGTATCTAGAAGCAAAGTAAGAGAGTAGTAAACGTTTTATATCCCAATTTACTACATTAACTTGATTGTTTACGTATCTAGATCCTACAGAAACGTCTGCACCATTATTATAACAAGCATTATACAACCTTATTAAATCTTCTGGATTATGAGAAAAATCTGCATCCATCTCAATAATGTAGTCATATTTTTTTGACAAAGCCCACTTAAAACCATGAATATATGCAGTACCTAAACCATTTTTTTCTTGTCTTTTTTCGATGAAAAGTTGATTGGGAAATTCACTCATTAATTGGGTTACAATTCTTGCAGTTCCATCAGGAGAATTATCATCAACAATAAGAATATGAAATGCTTTTTTTTGCTTAAAAGTTGCTCTGATTATAGCTTCAATATTTTCTTTTTCGTTATAGGTAGGGATGATTATTAAAGCGTCTGACATAAATTAATTTTCAGTAGAAAGTAGGCAAATATACACTATTTAATCACTAATTTTGTGTAAATGAATTATAAATAAAAGTTAATTGCAAGCCGTTGATAAAATAGTACAAACAAATGATTGGGTAACACTATTATTCTTAATATTATTTTCGGGTATTGTTGTGTTGAAATTCATTAATTCAAAAAAACTAAAAGAAAATTTTTTTGCATTTTCTAGGTTTACAATTCTTGGAGATAAAGATGTAGAAATAACATCCTTTTTTAAAGGATTTCAACTTTTAATTTTTATGTTTTCTACATTGGTGTTTTCCTATTTAGTATATCAATTTAAATTATATAAATTACCAGAATCAAAAACGGGTTTACAAGCATTTTTATCCATATTTTCCTATGTATTGCTTTATTTTGTGGTAAAAAGAATTTTAGAGTATTCTTTGTTACTGCTATTTATGATTAAAAAAAGGGTGCAGTTTTTTGTAAATTTAAAAAACAGTTATCTGTACAGTATCTCTTTTTTATTATATATAGCTTTAATTGTTGTTGAATATTCTTACATGCTTAAGCAATACTTGTTGTTTTTTGCAGCCTTTCTATTCGTTTTACGATATCTGTTCTTGGTTGCAAGAAATAAAAAGCTGATTTTTAATAAGTTGTTTTATTTTATTTTGTATATTTGCGCCCTCGAAATAGCACCGCTATTTGTAGTTTTTAAATTGATGTTTTAAATACAAAAATACAAAGCGTATGAAAGTGAAAACTATATTGGTTTCCCAACCAGCACCAAAGACAGAAACCTCTCCTTATTTTGATTTGTCTGATAAACAAAAAGTTAAAATAGATTTTCGATCTTTTATTCACGTAGAAGGAATACCTGTAAAAGAGGTGAGAGCAGAAAAAATTGATTTGTCTAAATTTACTGCTATCATTTTAACAAGTAGAAATGCAGTAGATCATTTTTTTAGAATAGCTGAAGAAATGCGTTTTAAGGTGCCAGATGCTATGAAATATTTTTGCCAATCTGAAGCTGTGGCATATTATTTACAAAAATATGTGGTGTACAGAAAACGTAAAATTTACGTTGGAAATAGAACTTTTCCTGAATTAACGAAACTAATTAAGAAACATAAAACAGAAAAATTTTTACTGCCTTCTTCAGATAAATTAAAACCATCTATTCCTGAAGAGTTAGATAAGTTAGGAGTAAATTGGAAAAGGGTAGATTTGTACAGAACAGTAGTTAGTGATTTGTCTGACTTAGAGGATGTATTTTACGATGTTTTGGTGTTCTTTAGTCCATCAGGAATTGAATCATTGTTCAAAAATTTCCCAAATTTTAAACAAAATCAAACTAGAATTGCAGCATTTGGAAACTCTACAGTTAAAGCAGTAACAGAAGCAGGTTTAAAGTGCGATATTGTTGCACCTTCTAAAGAAACACCTTCTATGACTATGGCTTTAGATAAATATATTAAAGAGGTAAATAAAAAATAATCTATTCAAAAAATAATTTTTTGTAATATACAAAGCCAAGCAGAAATGCTTGGTTTCTTGTTTTAGCGTACTTTATATATTACAAATTTAAAAATAGTTCTCGCGGTTTTAAATCGTTTTATTCTAGGAACAGTAAATTCATTTCCTCATCCAATATTGTTAAACATAATTCATTTGGTTTAGTGTTTATAATCAAAAGAGCGCAGTTGAGAAATCTCTTAATTTTATCAAGATTTTTCCTTTCCATTCTAAGTAACATTCGTTTTGAATAACAAAATGGAATCTAGTTAAACCATAGTTCTTATGTCGAACTTATCTTCATAATCATTTTTATAATCAATAAAAAATGGATCAATTAGATAAATAGGGGTTTTTAAAATCGAACTCACTCTACTAATTTTAATTAAATTTTATCATTTTAATTTATAGATTTCTTATGATAGTTGTTAATTTTGTTTAAAGTATAAACTTAAAAATTAAACAAAACATGAAATTATTTAAATTACCTCTTTTATTTTTAGTTTTATTAACACTTGCAAATTGTGGTGGAAAAGAAAAAAAGAAAGAAGAACCGAGCTATAAGAAAGAAATAAAAAAGCCAAAGGAAACCAAAGCAAAAGTTGATTTATACAGTGATGTTGAATTATCTAACGATATCATTTTAACATCAAGTGATATTTCTAGATTTAGTAAAGAAATTTTGAAGGTAAAAGGAGGGCAAAAAGTAAAAATTACGCTTAAACATACTGGAAAATTAAAAAAAGAAGTAATGGGCCATAATTTTGTTTTACTTCAAAAAGGGGTTAGCATGTCTTCTTTTGCCAGAGATGCAGCAAAGGCCGTTTCTAATGAATACATACCCGAAAATTCAAAGGATGTTATTGTGCATACAAAGTTAATTGGTGGAGGTGAAGAAACTACAATAGAATTTGATGCACCAGAAGTTGGAACTTACAGGTTTATTTGTTCTTTTCCAGGGCATTATGTTTCTATGAAAGGTAAGTTTGTGGTAATTTAAACATAAAATTACAATAGTTATCATTTTCTTAAAAAAGAGACTGTCTAAAACACTTCAAAAACGCATCATTTCTACTATCAGAGAGATTTTATTTATCATAATTCAATGTTATGGATTTTTCTCAATTTTGCTAAAAATGATAGCTCACTTTGCTTTTTAGGCAGTCTCTTTAATGCTGAAAATTTCATCTAAAATTGCGGATAAGTGACGTTTCTATAAAGGCTCTAAATTAAGCAAACAAAGTTGCAAAAGCCTCTTCAATTTTACCAACTAAAATTAGTCTTATAGAATGATTTTTAGAGGATATTTTATTGTATTTCGAAGCAACAAAACTTTTGTAACCTAACTTTTCTGCTTCTAATATACGTTGATCAATTTTTGATACAGGTCTAATTTCACCAGCCAAACCAACCTCTGCTGCAAAACAAACATTA
Organism: Polaribacter litoreus; assembly: GCF_054584775.1. Classification (NCBI taxonomy): domain Bacteria; kingdom Pseudomonadati; phylum Bacteroidota; class Flavobacteriia; order Flavobacteriales; family Flavobacteriaceae; genus Polaribacter; species Polaribacter litoreus. The sequence continues at coordinate 119,401 of NZ_JBTLRD010000010.1, forward strand.
GGGTTAATGGCAATATCTTGATTGGATGATAAAATTGCTGCAACCACAGCCAAATCAATAGCAGGATCATCAACATTAATTCCGCCAGTAATATTTAAAAACACATCTTTTGCACCCAATTTAAATCCTGCTCTTTTTTCTAAAACCGCCAATAACATATTTAACCTTTTTAGATTGTAACCTGTTGTAGAACGTTGTGGAGTTCCGTAAACTGCTGTAGAAACCAAAGCTTGAATTTCAATCATTAAAGGTCGTATTCCTTCTAAAGTTGATGCAATTGCAGTTCCGCTTAAATCTGCATCTTTTTTAGAAATTAAAATTTCTGACGGATTAGAAATTTCGCGCAAACCATTAGACAACATTTCATAAATCCCTAATTCTGATGTAGAACCAAATCTGTTTTTCTGACTTCTTAAAATTCTATACGTATGATTTCTATCGCCTTCAAATTGTAAAACCACATCAACCATATGTTCTAAAATCTTGGGTCCTGCAATGTTTCCTTCTTTGTTGATATGACCAATTAAGAGAACAGGTGTTGCAGTTTCTTTGGCAAATTTTATCAATTCTGCACTCGTTTCTCTAATTTGAGAAATGCTTCCAGGAGAAGCTTCTATTGCATTTGTATGTAAAGTTTGAATAGAATCTATTACCAAAACTTCTGGCTCAGTTTCTTCGATATTTTTAAAGATTTGTTGGGTATTGGTTTCTGTTAAAATTAAACAATTAGAGTTTTCAGCATCTAAACGTTCTGCTCTCATTTTTATTTGAGATTGACTTTCTTCACCAGAAACATACAATACTTTTTGACTGATGTTTAAAGCAACTTGTAATAATAATGTCGATTTTCCAATACCAGGTTCACCACCTAAAAGAGTTACAGAACCTTTTACCAAACCACCACCTAAAACGGTATCTAATTCGTTGTTTTTAGTGATTACTCGTTCTTCAGGATTTAGAACAATATCAGCAATTTTTAAAGGTTTGTTAACCGATTGTTTTGCTGTGGTAGATTGTTTCCAAACTCGTTTTTCTTCTTTCTGAATTACTTCTTCAACAATGGTATTCCACTCTTTACAAGCACCACATTGTCCTACCCATTTTGCATGTTGAGTTCCACAGTTCTGACAGAAAAAAGTTGTTTTGGTTTTGGCCATTTTTATTAGAGTTGCAAAGTTTGAAAGGCGTAAAGTTACAAAGTAAAGTTAGATTATAAATATCTATTTTTTAATATAGACCCTTCAGGTTTTAAAAACCTGAAGGGTCTTTTTATTTTGAAAAAGTTTTCTCTGCTAAATAAAAAAAGGTTTTTGGATTTTTCTTGTTGCTGGCAAATAGTTGCGTTAGCGATTGAACGACCTGTTTGAGCTCTTTTTATTTGATAAAATAAAAAAGCGAGTAGTGAAAGCGCGACCTTTAGGGAACGCCCAAGTTCTATATGAAACTTTTAAGAAAAATTACGTTAAGCTATTTGTTTTTATTTACAACAGGAAGTAGTGCAAATGCTAACCCTCCAAAAACAATTACCATGGCAGTTTGTGCAGTCCACATAATCCATCCAAAAGCGGTTGCAGGTTCTGTTGGAATATTAAACAAGGCTAAAGCTCCAGCCACAGCAATTGGGTATAAACCAATTCCGCCATTAGTAGCAGCAATAGAAAATCCACCAGCAATAAAGCCTATTAAAATTCCTCCAAAAGGAACGTTTAAACCTTCAATAGCAGGTATTGTTGCCCAAAACATGGCCACATACATTACCCAAATAAAAATAGTGTGAGCTATAAATGCCCACTTATTTTTCATTTTAAAAATGCTGGTAACTCCTTCAATTAAACCCGAAACAAAGGTTTTAATTTTTAATAAAAAACCAGATTCTGCCTTTTTTACAAAGGATGAAAAAACAAAGAACCCAATAATTAAGATGATAAAACCAATGATAATTTTTGTAGGATCGAAGTTTTTAGTTAACAAATTGTAAATAAAATCGAATTGAACAAAAAGCGTTATGGCAACAATAGAAAGCATCATAATTAAATCTGCCAATCGTTCTGCTACGATAGTTCCAAAACCTTTTTCGAAAGGAATATCTTCATAATTTGCCATTACTGTTGCTCTTGAAATTTCTCCAGCTCTTGGCAAAGCTAAATTAACCAAATAGCCCACTAAAACTGCTAAAACACTATTGGTAAATTTTGGTTTAAAACCTAAAGGCTCTAGCATAAACTTCCATCTATAGGCTCTAGAAAGGTGACTCAAGATACCAAAAAATAACCCAAGAAATATCCATCCATAATTGGCTTCTTTAAAATATAGGCCTAATGTTTCAATTGAAATATCAGACAAAGAATACCAAACTAAAAAACCTCCCAAAGCGAGAGGTAGTATGGTTTTTAAAATTTTTTTGATGTCCAAAATTAAGTAAGGGTGTTGTCTTTTTCGTTAGGAAAAACGAGTTTTGGTTTAAACGTTTTGGCTTGTTCTAGTTCCATAAAAGCATACACAATTAGAATTAAAACATCACCTACAGCAACTAATCTAGAAGCTGCACCATTTAGGGTAATTTCTCCACTTTTTCGTGGGCCAGGAATTGCATAAGTTTCTAAACGATTTCCGTTATTATTATTAACAATCTGCACACGTTCTCCTTCTATAATACCTGCAGCATCCATTAAATCTTCATCAATGGTAATGCTTCCTATATAATTTAAATCTGCACCTGTAACTTTTACACGGTGGATTTTAGATTTTACTACTTGTACTAACATGTTGCAAAAATACAGTTTTTTTTGGTTAATTGTTTTTTAAACGAATGTTATCAATCAATCTAATATCACCTGCAAAAACTGCGATAAACGCTCTGTATTTTTTGCCAGATTCTTTGTTTTTTATAGTTTTTAACGTTTTTTCTTCAGCAATGGTAAAATACTCTAAAGCCAATTCATCTTGATTTTCGAATTGATTTTCTACCCAGGCTATAACCTTGCTAGCACTTTCTTTTTTAAATTTCTTTTTTGCTTTTTTTAGCGTTTCATATATAAACGGGGCAGCTTTTCTTTGGTTGTCTGTTAGTCTGGCGTTTCTAGAACTCATTGCTAAACCATCTTCTTCTCTAAAAATTTTACAGCCTTTTATTTTAACATGAATTCTGTTTTTTTTCACCATTTTTTTGATGATTTGTAGCTGCTGAAAGTCTTTTTTACCAAAATAAGCTCTGTCCGGTTCTATAATTTCGAAGAGTGTTTTTACAATAGTGCCTACACCATTAAAATGCCCATCTCTAAATTTACCTTCCATCTCATGCTCTAATCCGTCGAAATCGAATTTTTGAGAAATAATGTTTTTGTCGTAAATTTCTTCTACAGTTGGATGAAAAAGAACATCGCAAGAAACACCCAATAAAAGATTTGTGTCGTTGTCTAATGTTTTAGGGTATTTTGCTAAATCTTCTTTATTGTTGAATTGCGTAGGATTAACAAAAATACTAACCACAACAAGGTCGTTTTTTTCTTTAGCTTTTTTTATTAATGATAAATGACCTTGATGTAAAGCGCCCATAGTAGGTACAAAACCAATGGTTTTATTTTGAGCTTTTAGCTTAGACAGGTAAACTTTTATAGATTGCTTTTCAGTAAAAATGTTCATGGTAAAAGGCTGTATAACGGATGCAAACTTACCAATTTAACACCATATTAGCATAAAAATTTGTACTTTTGCATTTTTATAAAAGAGTTTGATTTAATGAAGGACAAGAGAATTTTATTCGTATCATCAGAAGTTGTTCCCTACTTACCAGAAACAGAACTTTCTTCCACAGCATTTACTTCCGCTAAAAATGCACATTCAAAAGGAGTTCAAACCCGTATTTTTATGCCAAGATTTGGTGTTATTAACGAAAGAAGGCATCAGTTGCATGAGGTTATTCGGTTATCTGGGATGAATTTAGTAGTCAATGATGTAGATATGCCATTAATCATAAAAGTTGCATCTATACCTAAAGAAAGAATGCAAGTATATTTTATTGATAATGAAGAGTATTTTAAGAGAAAAGCAGTTTTTACAGATGAAGATGATCAGCTGTTTCCAGACAATGATGAAAGAGCTATTTTCTTTGCAAAAGGTGTTGTAGAAACTGTAAAAAAATTAAACTGGGCTCCAGATATAATTCATATTCATGGTTGGATGGCTTCTTTATTACCACTTTATTTAAGAGAATTTTATAAAGAAGAGCCATTGTTTACTGAAAGTAAAATTGTTACTTCGCTTTATAATAGTGGTTTTAAAGGTAATTTAAGTACAGATATGGCTGATAAAGTAAAATTTGATCTTAATGCATCCGATAAAATAGCTACGATAACTGCACCAAGTCATATTAATATTTTGAAAAGTGCAATCGAAAATTCTGATGCAATAATTCATGGTAGTGAAACTATTGATGAAGAATTAAGTTCTTTTATTGAAGAACAAGAAATGCCTGTTTTAGAATATCAATCAGAGCATTTAAAGGAATCTTATTTGAATTTTTATGCTGATTTAATGGCAGCAGAGTAATTGTTTATTGAAAGTGAAAAAAAATATCAATCGAAGCCTATATTTAGGTGTTTTTATATGCCTATCAATGGCAATCTTATCTTGTGAAGAAGACTTTACAAACATAGATTCTAGCGTATTAACCAATACAAAGTTTACCTCAAATTCTCTATTGGTAGATATTACTGCTGAAAATAGTCCTTTAGAAAGGGTTCAATCAGATAATATTTCAAGACGATTGGGGCAATATCTCTTGGGTGTTTACGCAAATTCTGATTATGAAAAGCTAGAAGCATCTATTGTTTCTCAAGTGGCCATTACTGCAGGCTTGCAGCTTGTTGATGATGATGATATAACAGATACAACAGATGTAATTAGTTCTATAGATACTGTATTTTTAAAGCTGCCTTATCAAGCAACTTTGCAAGACAACTTATCATCTGGTCCTGATTTTAAATTAGATTCAATTTTTGGAGATAAAACTAAAGCATTTACCTTAAATTTATACAGATCTGATACTTATATGAATGTATATAATCCAGAAGATCCATCAAAAATAAACCGTTTTTATTCAGATGATGTTTTTCAAAAAACATCAGATAGATTAAATGCAGAATTAGACTTTCAATTCATACCAAAAGATACAATTATAGGAGATAATACCATACCTACAGATACAGTATTTTATGTAAAAAGAAGAACAGATAAAAACACCCTTATTAAAACGGATACAATAACGTATAATTCTTCGTTAGGCATACCGCAGCCTTTTGCAAGAATTCCTTTAAATGAAAATCTAATAAAAGAACTTTTTTTAGACAAATATGAATCTTCAGAATTTTCATCACAAGAAGCTTTTAATAATTATTTTAGAGGGCTTATTATAGAAGCCACAGGAGAAGATGGTGCTCTTTATTCTTTTAATTTTAATTCTACTTCGGCTGATTTAAATCCTTCTATAGAAGTGTTTTACACAAACACTGTATATAGTAAAGGAACAAATGACACTATTAAAACAGTTAAGAACAACAATTCCTTTCCTTTATCAGGTTTTAGAGTAAATACGTTTACTATGGATGATAAAATATACCCTGATAATGATGAAATTATTGTTCAAGGAACTGCAGGTAGTGAAGGTGCAATTACATTATTTGATGAAGCTAAAATGCAAGAGTTAAGAGATAGAAACCTATTAATTAATGATGCTTCTTTAACATTTTATATCAATCAATCTGCAGATACAAGTCATGTTCCTGATAGATTATACCTCTATCAAGATAATACAGCCGTTAATGCAGGTTTTGGACAAATTAAAGATAGTTATAGAGAACAACTCTTTTTTGGGGGTGAGTTGCAAAGAGATGCAAATGGAACAATAGAAAAATACACGTTTAGAATTACTAAGCATGTATCAGATTTATTAAGTGGTAAAACAAATTACTCACCAACTTTTAAGCTAAAAGCTTTTAATATTACAGATTTTCCAAGTTCTATACCCTTACCAAACACAGTAAGTGCAACAGATACAATTTTTAATAATTTTAGTTGGAATCCTAAAGCTGTAACGCTTTTTAATAGTTCAACTGCAAATACAGCAAAAAAAGCAGTTTTAAAAATATCATATTCAGAAGAGAATAACTAACTTCACACCACAAAACAAATATTATGTGCGGAATATCAGCCTATATTGGTTATAGAGAAGCTTATCCAATTGTAATTAATGGTTTAAAAAGACTAGAATATAGAGGTTACGACAGTGCAGGTGTTATGATTTATGATGGCAAGAATATGCACCTCACCAAAACTAAAGGAAAAGTTTCTGATCTAGAGGTAATTACAGATAAGGATGAAAAAAGAAAAGTTGGCAAAATTGGTATGGGCCATACACGTTGGGCAACACATGGTGTGCCTAACAACATAAATTCTCATCCTCATACATCTAATTCTGGTAATTTAGTAATAGTACATAATGGTATTATAGAAAATTACGATACTATAAAAACAGAGCTTATTTCTAGAGGATATACTTTTAAAAGTGATACGGATACAGAAGTTCTTATAAACCTTATAGAGGAGGTAAAAGAAACAGAAGGCTGTAAATTAGGGCATGCTGTTCAATTGGCTTTAACAAATGTAGTAGGTGCGTATGCGATTGCAGTGTTCGATAAAAACAGACCTAATGAAATTATTGTGGCACGTTTAGGAAGCCCAATAGCTATTGGAGTTGGTAAAGATGAAAAAGAATTTTTTATAGCCTCAGATGCATCACCTTTTGTAGAATATACAAAAAATGCTATTTACTTAGATGATGAAGAAATGGCAATAATAAAACTAAGTAAAGGGGTAAAGGTACATAAAATTATCGATGACTCTATGGTTGAGCCAACAATTCAGAGCCTTCAAATGAGCTTAGATCAGATAGAAAAAGGAGGTTACGACCATTTTATGCTAAAGGAAATTCATGAGCAACCCAAGGCCATAACAGATACGTTTAGAGGAAGAATGTTACCACAAGACAATCTCATAAAAATGTCTAGTGTTGAAGATCATTTAGATAAATTTTTAAACGCAAATAGAATTATTATTGTTGCTTGTGGTACATCTTGGCACGCAGGTTTAGTGGGCGAGTATCTTTTCGAAGAAATGGCAAGAATACCAGTTGAGGTTGAATATGCATCAGAATTTAGATATAGAAACCCTATAATTACTAATAAAGATGTAGTAATTGCAATTTCTCAGTCTGGTGAAACAGCAGATACCTTAGCAGCCATTAAATTGGCAAAATCTAAAGGAGCTTTTGTTTTTGGTATATGTAATGTTGTAGGATCGTCAATTGCAAGAGAAACCCATTCAGGATCTTATACACATGCAGGCCCAGAGATTGGTGTTGCATCTACTAAAGCATTTACAACGCAAATTACAGTATTAATTTTAATGGCTTTAAAATTAGGAAGAGCCAATAAATCTTTAGCAGATCATACTTTTGAAAATTATATTCATAAAATGCAATTGATACCTAGGCAGGTAGAAAAGCTTTTAGATATAGATGAACACGTAAAAAATATTGCCTCCGTATATAAAGATGCATCAAATTGCTTGTATTTAGGAAGAGGGTTTAATTTTCCTGTAGCCTTAGAAGGTGCCTTGAAGTTGAAAGAAATTTCTTACATCCATGCAGAAGGATATCCTGCAGCAGAAATGAAACATGGGCCTATTGCATTAATTGATGAAAATATGCCAATTTTTGTAATTGCAACAAACAAAGGACATTATGAAAAAGTGGTTAGCAATATTCAAGAAATTAAGTCTAGGGCTGGAAAAATTATAGCTATTGTTACTGAAGGAGATACTCAAGTAAAAGCAATTGCAGATCATATTATAGAAATACCAGACACAGAAGAAGCTTTAACCCCATTGTTAACTACAATTCCTCTTCAGTTACTTTCTTATCATATAGCTGTATTGTTGGGTAAAAATGTAGATCAACCAAGAAATTTAGCAAAATCTGTTACTGTAGAGTAACAATTTTCTTATATAAATCTAAAAAGTTTAGCTTACATAAGCTAAACTTTTTAGATTCAACATATAGATTATTATCACATAACAACCTCAAAAGTAACAGGTATACTATAGGTAACTCCTACAGCTATGCCATGTTGTTTACCAGGTGTCATTTTAGGTAAAGATTTTGTTACCTGTACAACCTCTTCTTCTAAAGTTGGGTGTGGGCCTCTTGCTCTTACATTGGTTATGTTGCCAGTTTTATCTACTGTAAAAACAACATAAATACTTTTTTTTCCAGAACTTAAGCCAAGTTCGCTACCTAAATTAGCATTAAAGTTTTTTCCAAAGTGTCTAGCAACTTTTTTTGTGAAGCATTTTTTTAATTGCTCATTACTACCTTTACAGCCAGGATATACAGGTACATTTTGAATCATCATAAAAGGTACATCTTCTACAATCGTTTCTTCTTCTGCAACTTCAACAATATCATCTGTAGTAACAACGGCATCAGTAATTGCTTCGTTTTCATCGGTCTCTGTAGATTCTATTATGGTTTCTGGAACCTCAACATCATCTTTTACCACTTCTAACTTTTCTATTGATGGAGGTGGTGGAGTTTTTACTTGAGTAGGTTTAATTTTTATGACTTTAACAATAGGAATATCTTCTGTCATTTCTGCTACTAAAACAACAGTTTCTAATTCGCCATATGTTTTTTCGTAAGTTTTATGTTCTATAAAAACATGAACGATAAACAATGTAAGAACAATACCTATTTGGAAGAAAATTTTACTAAAATTTTCGAGCTGGAGACGAGGGTTTTTTTTGATTTCCATCTTATAATCCTTTTAAAATTTATAACATATTTGTGTCAGAAATTATGGAATTCTTAATAATTCGATTTCTGGTTATAAAATTATAAATAAAATAGGGTTTAAAATATGATTTCCGTCATAATTTATCATGAACTTTGGTATGGTTTCCATCATTCCAAAGCGTTAAAATATCTGTGGCTACAGAGGCGCCACTGCCAGCCGCAATTGCAAATTGACTTCTATGTCCGGCTATTGTACCACAACAATATAATCCTTTTTCAATAAAATGATCTTTGTTTTTAAGTTGAATTCTGTTTTTAGCTAGATTTGTTTTTTGGTGAGGAATTAAATATTCATCTAAACCTTGTATCGTAAAAGGTTTAGAATAATTTAAGGCAAGTATTACAATTTTAGATTGATATACATTGTTGTTTGTTTTTACTAAAAATGTTTCACTAAATTTATCAATAGCAACTACTTTTTCTTTTTTAATTTGATGAATATCAGGATATAAGGTAGATAGTTGTAATTTACCATCATTTAAAATATCTTTACCTAGGGTTTTGGCAGATAATCCTAAAACATTATTAAAAAGCGCATTTTCTAAATGTGAAGCTTTTTGATGCAAAACAATTCCGATGTTTTTATTAGCAGCAAAGGGTTTATTTTTAGCCGAGCCTAAAACCAATGCACATTGCATTCCTGCCACACCACCACCAATAATTAAACAATCAAAAACCATTTTAAACAAATAACATTTTTATATTTTGAGCAAATAACTTTACAGAAATAGCCAATAAAATTACTCCAAAAACTTTGCGGATTATTTGAATACCAGCAGCACCCAACAAGCGTTCAATTTTAGAAGAAGTTTTAAGTACAAGATATAAAAAAATGATGTTTAAAATAACAGCAACAATAATATTTTGTATGGCAAATTCTGCTCTTAAAGATAATAACGTAGTTAAACTTCCTGGGCCAGCAATTAGAGGAAAAGCTATAGGAAATACAGCCGCCGTTAATGAGGCATTAGAATCACTATCATCTTTATACAATGTAATTCCTAAAACCATTTCTAAAGCTATAAAAAACAGTACAAAAGAACCTGCTACAGCAAAAGAATTTACATCAATACCAATTAGGCTAAGTAAACTTTGCCCTACAAATAGAAAAAGAACCATAATAAAACCTGCAATTAAAGAGGCTTTTTCAGACTGTATGTGTCCAACCTTTTTGCGTAAATCTATGATTATTGGAATGTTTCCTATAATATCTATAACCGCAAATAATACCATAAAAGCAGTTAATATTTCTTTGAAGTCTAAAACCATTTTTATTTTTTAATTTTTTGCAAAAGTAGTTAACTATTTTTACGAAAATCAAAAAAAATCAGAAATAAATATTCTTATTTTTGCGGTATGTTTCAATTAGGAAAAACCATAGTTTCAGAAGATATTATAGAGAAAGATTTTGTCTGTAATTTGTCGGCTTGTAAGGGGGCTTGTTGTATTGATGGTGAAGCAGGAGCGCCTCTAGAAAAAGAAGAAACCAAGATTTTAGAAGAAATTTATCCAAAGGTAAAACCTTATTTAAGAAAAAAAGGGATAGAAGCTATAGAAAAACAGGGAACTTGGATTACGAACGAATGGGGAGAATTAGAAACCCCTTTAATTAAAGGAGCAGATTGTGCCTATGTTATTTTTGATGAAAAAAACACAGCGCTTTGTGGTATTGAAGAGGCCTATAATCAAGGAGAAATAGGTTGGAAAAAGCCAATTTCTTGTCATTTATATCCTATACGTGTTAAAGATTATAGTGAGTTTTCTGCCATAAATTACCATAAATGGGACATTTGTGATGATGCATGTTCTTTAGGTAAAGAATTACAAGTACCTGTTTATAAGTTTGTAAAACAAGCTTTAATCCGAAAATTTGGAGAAGATTGGTATGCTGAATTAGAAAAGGTTGCAGCAAAATATACACCATAGTTGTTTAGTGAAATTTTGTATTAGCAAATTAATTACAGAAATCTTTATTGGTTTTAAAAGATACCTTAATTCGTGTTTTACAACGTTTCGTTGATAAGCTGCGAAATACTTTTTTATGTAACTTGTATAAAATAGCGGTAGTTTATTAAAACTTATGTATGTAAAAGTTTACTAGTAACTTTTATTTTAGTGGAAATTTTATCACCACTTTTGTGCCTGTTACTTTTTCAGTATTTTGCAAATCTTTATAAGTAATTGAACAATTGTTTTTAAAGTTTTTTACCAAATTATAAAGCCTTGCTTCACTTAAATTAATGCCCGAATATTTTTGATTTATAGGTTTATTAGACGTGATTTTAGAAGAAGTTTTACTTCTAATTCCGTTATCTTTAATACAAATTTTTAGGCAATTTTTATTTTTTTTACGAATAGATAAAACAATTCTTTTGTTATTTTTTTTAGAAGACAATCTATTCCAAATAGCATGTTCTAAAAAAGGCTGCAAGAAAAATGGAGGTACTTTTATTGTGTTTAGGTTTAATGCTTCATCTGCAGAAACAGTAAAGTCGATTTTATCATAAAAACAACTATTTTCTATGCTCATATATAAATGCATCGTTTCTAACTCTTCTTGTAAGCTAATTTGTTTTGTAGTAGATGCTTCTAAAATTTTATGAATTAGGCTAGAAAGTTTATTTAAATAAAGCTTGGCAGTTTCAACTTTATTAAGAATAATAAATTGCTTTATAGAATTTATGGCATTAATAATAAAATTCGGATTCATTTTACCTAATAAACTCACAAATTGTAATTGATGTATTTCTGATTCGAATATAGTATCAATTTCGTCAGTTGTATAAAGCGCTCCTTTTTTAGAAAATTTTGTATTCAATTTTTCTTTTAAAACAGCATTTTTTTGAAGCTCAGAAATTAAAAGTGAGTTGCAATCGTTTGGTTCTTTACCATATAAATAGTATTTGTATCCTAACCCAATAGAGAGTGTTATTGCTTTTAAGAGTACACCAATTTTAAAGAAATCAATTGGAGTTATAGTTGTAAAAGGGTAAGTTTTTAGATTAGAAAAACACAATGGTATTATTGAAAAACCAAGTAAAAAACACAATCCAAATACAAAAAACACATTCATTTTATCGTTATGATGGTATATGGTTTTCAACAAAAATGAAATGATTGTTAAAGATATTGGTACAAAAATAAAGACAAAAAAACGATCTATGTAAACGCCATCAAACAAGAAAAAATCAACAAGAAAAAAGAAAGTAGAAATTATGGTAGTTATTAAAATAAAGAGCATAATTTGTACTGCTAAATTGATGTTTTTTTCTTTTAAACTTAAAAAGTGAATTGAAAACCAGCAGTACAGCATCCAATACCAAATTTGAATGATGTAGTTGAAGGTGTTAAAAAATGATTCGAATTTTTCGGTGATAAAAGTAGAAGTAAAATTCTGTGTTTTAGGAATTAAATACAGCATAACTAAACCTAAATAGCAGGCATAAATTGCAAAGCTTTTATCTTTTGTAAAAAAATAAGAAGCAGCATGATACATAATAAGAAAAAAAAGTACCCCTTGTAGCCAAGAAGAAACATCCTGAAAAAAAAGCTCCATATATTTTTAAATTATAGGAATTTTAAGGGCAACTCTTGTTCCCTTTGGTTTTTTCTCTTCATCAAGCAAATCGCTAAAAATAAGACTAAAAGGATATTGAAAATCTTTTATAAAGTTTTGTAAGCGTTCTTTTGTTAATTCTATACCAATAGATTTTCTGTTGATAATTTTTTTCGATTTAATTTTTGCAGAGGCAGTTCTACCAATACCATTGTCTTCTATTTCAATTAGAATGAATTCTTTTGAAGGTTGAGATACAGACAAGACTATTTTTTTATTGCCTTTTTTAGAAGATAATCCGTGCCACAAAGCATTTTCTAGAAAAGGTTGTAGCACTAAAGGAGGCACTTTAATGTGTGTTAAATCTAAATGTTTATCAACTTCAATGGCATAATTAATTTCATTAGAAAATCGAATATTTTCAATGTTCATGTACAAATCCATAGTTTCTAACTCTTCTTGTAAAGAAACTTCTTTTAGTTTAGAGCATTCTAAAATTTTACGAACCAGTTTAGAAAACTTATTTAAGTAGCGAACGGCATTTTTTTGCTCATTATTAATAATATAATGCTTAATAGAATTTAGAGCATTAAAAATAAAATGTGGGTTCATTTGCGTTCTTAAAACGTCTTGTTCTAAGGTTAAAATGCGCTTTTGTTTTTGTAATAAACGTTGCCTGTATAAAAAGTATAAAACAGCAATAATTAACAAAAAGGTTACAATAATAATAATCCAAATATTTCTGTTTTTTACCAATTGCAATTGGGCAATTTCATTTTGTTTGGCTAAGTTTTTTATCTCATTATTTTTGCGCTCGCTATCGTATTTGATAATAAGATCGTTTACATATTGCGTGTTTCTTTCGTTAGAAATTTTATTTTCAAATTCGTAAGATAGTTTGTGAAATTCTAGTGCTTTCTTATACTGTTTTTTTTGTTGATATAATTCAGATAAGTAACTGTAAGCATAAGATTGTTCTAACGCAAAATTATATTTTTTAGCAATGGTTAAGCCTAAATTTATATTTTTTTCTGCCTTTAAAAATTGATTTAGTTTGCTTTGTGCCCAACCTAAATTTAAGTAGTAGTCAGACAACATTTCTTTATTGCCTAGTTTTTTTACCGCATCAAAATTAGTAGTAATTAATGAAATTGCTTCTTTAGGTTTGTTTTGTTTTATGTAAATATTGGCAATACTACCATTACAAATAACCTTACCAAAACTATTATTTATTTTATTGTTTATGGCCAAAGATTTTAGAAAATACGTTAAGGCTTCGTCTGTTTTTCCTTGAGCATCTTTTGCATATCCAATGTTTTGATAGTTAATGGCTAAACCTAATTCATTACCAATACTACGTTCTAATTTTTGCGATTTTTTAAAACGTTCAATAGCCAAATCGTATTGTTTTAGTAGTAGGTAAATATTACCCATACTATTTAAAGAAACAGCAATACTTCTTTGCAATCCAAGACTTGGGTTTTCTACAGTTTCAGCTAATTTTAGTGCTTCATAATTGTAATCTAAAGCAGTTCTGTTGGCATCCATTTTACGGTAATCTACGCCTAACATATTTAAGCTAAATACTTCAAATTCTATACTTTTCGCATTTTTAGCTGTTTTTAAAGCTAAGGTATGTGTAGTGATGGCTTGGTTAAATAAAGAATAGTTTCTGTATTGAATACCTAACAAATTCTCAACATAAGTTTTACCATCTAAATAATTCGCTTCCTTAAATTTTTGTGCCAGTATTTTTAATTTGGTTGTATCTCTTCTAAAAGGTTTTAAATAGTTGTTTATACCTTTATAAGTAACGGGTTTTTCTTTTAGTATATTACTTATTTGTGCAGTAAAATCTGGAGTTTTCTTTTGCCCATTTGTATGGAAAAAGAAAAAGCCTAAAACAAAAAACAACCATAATTTTTGCATAGAGATTCAATTTATAATTTTTCTAAAAATTCAGATTTTCTTTGTCTAGCAACAGGTACCTTTGCACCACTTTCTAAAATAACATAACCATCAGACTTTAAGAACTCTTTAATAGTATCTAAATTAATGATGTAAGAATTATGTATTCTAAAAAAATGATCTTTAGGTAATAATTCGTTTATTTCTTTTAGTTTTTTAGTAACTACAATTTTTTTATTTTTAGATAAATGCAAGGTTGAATAATTACCATCAGACTCTACATAATAAATATCTTTTGGTTCTAAAAAAACCAATTTACCATCTGTATTTATAGTAATTTTTTTATGATGAAGTTTGTTGTTAAACTTTAACAACATGTCTTCAAATTTATCGGCATTAAAACCCTTAGTATTGTGTTTTTTTATTTTTCTTATGGCTTCTGTAAGATCATCTGAATCAATGGGTTTTAACAAATAGTCAATAGCTTCTTTTTTTAAAGCTGTAATGGCATATTCATTATAGGCTGTTGTAATAACTACGGCAAAATTTTTAGTTTCTAATTGCTCTAAAAACTGAAAGCCATCCATAGTTGGCATCTCAATATCTAAAAATAAGCAATCTATTTTAGTTGATTTTAAATAGCGTATTGCTTCTTCAGGCTCTGTAAAAGTAGCCATAACTTCAATTTCGTCATTAAAGTTAGAAAGTTCCCAAGCCAAACCTTGTATAGCTTTAGGCTCATCATCAATAATTACAGCTCTAATCATTCTTATCAATTTTCTCAAAGTTAAAATTTATTTTTTAATTTATTTTTAACGATGTACAAATTGTATGGTATTGAATACAACTAGTATTTAATAGTTTATAAGTGGTTAAAATACGGTAAGTAATTTTGCAACTTTATTTTAAAGTGGATGCAACAGAAAAAACATCAATTATAAATTGCTCCATAAATATGATTACAAATAAAAACTCTTACTCTTTAAGTAGTATTTAGCTAAATATCTGAAGAACTGTTTTTTGGCACGTTATTTGGTTTAACAAACCTTTAACAACTTAAAATTTTCTAATTATGAAAAACCTAAAAAAACTACCAACCAAACAATTAGAAAAGTTCTCAACCATTTTTACTCAGTTAGGACTTGTATTAGTACTCTTTATCGTTTATATGGCTTTAGAGCATAAAACCGAGCAGAAAACTTTAGCTGTTTTTGAGCCAGAAGTTACAAATATTACTTATGTAGAGCCCAATACCGAAGTTCTGTTTGTAAAAGAACCCAAACTAAAACCAAAGGTTCAAGTGCATAAACAACAGTTTATACCAGATGCAGAAATTAAAAAAGGTAAAGACGATATAATAGAAACCATTATCAATATTCCTGAAGATGAGCCTGTTCAATTAAATATAGATGATGTAATTACTGAAGATGAGCCTATAGATGACAATATACCAGATACTGTACCTTTTCTTTTAATAGAAAATGCCCCTGTTTTTAAAGGATGTGAGGCTTTATCAAAAGAAGAAAATAAAAAATGTTTCGATAAAAAAATGATGCAATTTGTACAGCGTAATTTTGATATAAATTTAGCCAATGAGCTGGGTTTACGTGCTGGAAAACATAAAATTTTCACACAATTTATTATTGATGATAATGGCAATGTTGTAGATATTAAAATTAATGCACCGCATGTAAAACTAAAAAATGAGACACAGCAATTGATAGAGAAGCTTCCTAAATTTACACCAGGTAAACAAAGAAATAAAGCTGTTAAAGTAAAATACGCATTACCGATAACATTTCGAGTAGAGTAAATATCACTTGTTAATAAAATTTTAAGCTCAACTTATCAGTTGAGTTTTTTGTTTTACATTTGTTTAACAAAATAGGCTCTCCAAAACAAGCACCCAATTTACATATGGATTATTTTGCACACGAAACAGCTGTTATAGATGATAACTGTAAGATAGGAAAAGGTACTAAAATATGGCACTTTAGTCATATTATGTCTAATTGTATAATTGGGCAACGTTGTAACCTTGGTCAAAATGTAGTGATCTCTCCCCATGTTGTTTTAGGACAAAATGTTAAAGTACAAAATAATGTATCAATTTATACAGGAGTTACTTGCGAAGACGATGTTTTTTTAGGCCCATCTATGGTTTTTACTAATGTAATTAACCCAAGAAGTGCCATTATTAGAAGAAATAAATACTTAAAAACCATTGTAAAAAAAGGGGCTAGCATAGGCGCAAATGCAACTATTATCTGTGGCATTACCATTGGCGAATATGCGTTGATAGGTGCAGGTTCTGTAGTTACAAAAGAGGTTTTGCCTTATGCGTTGGTTGTAGGGAATCCATCAAAACAAATAGGTTGGGTTAGTGAGTATGGCCATACTTTAGTTTTTAATGAAGATGGTTATGCTAAGTGTAAAGAAAGCAAAAAATACTACAAAATGGTAAATGGTAGGGTAGAGAAGTTGTAAAGTACCTAAAATTCTAAAGGTTTATCAGACAGAATAACATCACTAACTTTTTAAAAAAATTCAACAACTACTTTTTTTTGGTGATAAATATTTCGTTTTATGTTGTGTAAGAAACAGCCAGTTTCAATTTGTGTTTAAATAGTGCGATATTAAAAGGATATTGAAATAATAATTTTTTAATTTCGAAAATAATTTTTAGTCCTCCCATAAATGAATAACAGTTACCCAAAAGTTAACTACGATTTCAAGTTTCAAACATCTACTTTTAAGATATTAAAAATAGAAGACCTATTTATGTCTGAAAATAGCGATGTATTTGTAAGAAACCATAAAGTAAACTTTTATACAATAATGGTTATTACGAATGATGTTGGCAGGCATTCAATAGACTATAAAGATTTTTATTACAGCAAAGGCACAGTTTTAGCCATAAGAAAAGATCAAATTCATCGTTTTTATAGTAATAAAAATGTAAAAGGTTATTTGTTACTTTTTAAAGAAGAATTTTTAAATAGTTACTTAAATGAACATCAAGTTGCTATGACAATTCAAATGTTTAACGAGTGGATAATTTCTCCAAAAACTCAACTAAACACCACCGAATACGTAAAATTTTTACAATTGTTAATTCAAATTGAAAAAGAGTTTACAAATATTTCAGATGATTATTCTTTAAAAATTATTAGAAGCCAGCTACATGTTTTAATTACGTTAATACATAGAGCAAAATCTAAAGGCTACAACAAAGTGCAACTTAGTGGCTATTTAAAAGAGTTTATAAAGTTTCAAAGCTTATTAGAAAAAAATTATTCAAATAGTAAAAAAGTACATTTTTATGCAGATAAGTTGGGTTTTTCATCTAAAAAATTAAATATCGTTGTAAAATTTATTGCAAATAAATCTGCAAAAGTATTTATAGATGACCTAGTAATAATTAAGGCAAAAAAATATCTTTTACATTCTAATTTATCAATTAAAGAGGTTTCTTATAAGATAGGCTTTAAAGACCCTGCAAACTTATGTAAGTATTTTAAGAAGCACACACAATTTACACCAGAGGCTTATAGAAAAAGGTATAAGGTGTAAGAATATTCCCATTTTTACAATGTAAAAGCTAAAAACGACACCTTTGCAATAAAAATTCCTATTAAATTTGTTAATAAGAGAAAACAATAAATTATGTCCCCCAACTTTTTAATTGAAATAAAAAAAGATTTTTTTTAAAAGGTTCATAATTTTATCACCCTTATTTTTAAAATTTGGGTGATTTTTTTTAAAAAATGATATAACTTCATAAAGCTATTTTTCAATTTTAAAACTAACGCTACTATTTTTAGCAATTTTAGAATGATGATTTATAAATAATGGCTTATTATCAAACGATACTTCAATCAACCAAAAAGAACCTTTAAAATACGATTTAATTACAGTTGCAGAAAAGTTAGAGTGCTCAACAATTTTAATTTGATGAGGGTATAATAATAATTTTTTATTATCAATTTTCAGTTCATTTACATCGTCAAAAAGTGCAGCAACATATTTTTCTTTTGGATTTTTATAAATTTCTTTAGGATTATTATTGTCTAAAATTATGTTGTTTTTAATGATGATTAAATGATCTGCAAAAGAAAGCGCATCATTTTTATCGTGTGTTGCTACTATACAAGCAATTTCTTTTTCTTTTAAATACCCAAATAAATTACGTCTTAATGTGTTTTTTTTAAAATTGTCTATTTGTCCAAAGGGTTCGTCTAATAAAAGTAATTTAGGTTCTTTAGCCAAAGCTCTAGCAATTGCTACTCGTTGTTTTTGACCTCCACTTAAGTTTTTAACCTTTACGTTTTCAAAAGGTTTCATCTCAATAATTTCTAATAACTCCTGTGTGCGTTGCTCACTCTCTTCCGGATAAAAACGAGACAAGAATTTTTTTATGTTTTCTGATACAGAAATGTAAGGCATCAAATCAAAATCTTGAGCTACATATTTAAACTTTTCAAAACCGGGTACTAAATTAAATTTTGGCCCCAAAATCTGTTCATCATTCCAAAAAATAGATCCTTTAGGTACATCTAACAAACCATAAATGACTTTTAATAAAGTTGATTTTCCACAACCACTTTCGCCCATCACACATAAATGCTCTCCCTTTTTTAAGGTAAAATTAAAGTGTTCTAAAACCGTTTTGTGTTTAGAATACGAAAAAGAAATATGATTTACGTGAAGCATAAAATTTTATAAAAATCGGCTGTACCAACTATCTTCTATTGGGGTTTCCCAAAAGTTTTTAAAATCGTGATTATTGGTAATTAAATTATCAAAAACGATGCTTTTGCTAGTTAAAGCTTTGTTTTTTAATAATTTTTTAAAGTCTTTTAACTCTTTGTATTGTACAAACTCACCTTGTTTAAAGCAAACATTCATTTTGTCTAAAAGCTGGACATTATATTTTTCTTGTAACTCTAGAATAAAAGAAACTGAAGCATCAATATCTGTATTTGTTAATGTTGATTTTTCATCATCGGCTACCAAAACAATAAACCTATTGTATAAAAATTGATACGATGCTGTAAAGTTTTCGTCGTCCGTTTTCCATTGTTCTACAAAGGTCTTTATTGCGTTTTCAACTTCTTCAATTTCGGTTTTGTAAAACTTTCTACTTGAAGGGTATATCCATACTTTAGCATCATCAGCAATAGTTTTGTAGTCAACAAACATAATTCTGTCTTTAGTTGTACAAATATACGCAAAGAAAAACCGCAAATTAAAAAATGAGATTTTTGGTTTTTTTGTAAAAAGGTTAAACTTCTTTTAAAGTACTTTTTTGAATGATTTTAACAAAATCTTCTTGGGTGCTCACTCCTTTATCTTTGTTATACCAAACTTGTAAATCTTGTTTAAATTGCGCATCTAAAACGCCATGTGCTGCCTTATAATCTGCAACAATTTTAGCAGCAACAGTTGGTCTAGGACCCCAAGTATCTATCACGTTAAGGTTACTATCTAAAGCAATTAATTTTGGTATAGATCTGCCACCATTTGTTAAAAATAAATCCATTAAAGCTAAATTATCATCGCGTAAAACTAATTTTAGGTTGATGTTTTCATTTAATTCAGCCATTTTATGAAGTATAGGTAAATTTTGTGCGGCATCACCACACCAACCTTCGGTAATTACTAGCCAAGTTTGTGGGGTTACAACTTTTTGAATTTCTTGGGTAGTTTCTTCAGTAATTTTAATGGTTTTATCCAAACGCTTCATTCTTCTGTCATTCAACATGCTGTAGTTTGTCAAATCTTCAGATTGATTGGGGCCAGTAGATTTACCTTGGTCTAATAAACTTTTTACTAAATTTCTATATTCTTGGTAAGTATAGGTGTTTGCTAAACTTTGTTTTATAATTTCTTTCATAATTTTAATGCTAAATACATACTTTTAGACGTAAATTTAGCACAAACTTACAGTTTCTTAATCTGTTGAATAATGACTTTTGTCATTGATTCTAAATCAAACTGATGTTGCCAGTTCCAGTCTTTTCTGGCTTGAGAATCATCAATAGATGAAGGCCAACTATCTGCAATTTTTTGTCTAAAATCTGGTTGATATGTAATTTCAAACTCTGGGATATGTTTTTGAATTTCTTGAGCAATTTCTTTAGGAGTAAAACTCATAGCCGCCAAATTATATCCATTTCTAATTTTTATAGTATCGGATTCTGCTTGCATTAATGCAATGGTTGCGTTAATGGCATCCTCCATATACATCATTGGCAAGCACGTATTTTCAGATAAAAAACATTGGTACTTTTTTTCTTTTAACGCTTTAAAATAAATATCTACAGCATAATCTGTAGTACCTCCACCAGGTTTTGTTTTCCATGAAATAATACCTGGGTAACGTAAGCTTCTAACATCTACACCGTATTTTTTGTGGTAATAATTACACCAAAACTCACCAGAAACCTTGCTAATTCCGTAAACTGTAGTGGGTTCCATTACTGTTTTTTGAGGTGTATTATGTTTAGGTGTTGTTGGGCCAAAAACAGCTATAGAGCTTGGCCAATATATTTGTTGTATGTGTTTTTCTTTGGCTAAATCTAATACAGCCAAAAGCGAGTTCATGTTTAAATTCCAAGCTTTTTGTGGATGATTTTCAGCAGTTGCAGATAGCATTGCTGCCAATAAATATACCTGAGTAACATTATATTTTTGAACTACTTTTAAAATAGATAATTTATCAGTAGCATCAATAATTTCAAATGGGCCAGAGCTCATCATTTGCTCATTACCTTTTCTAATGTCAGAGGCAATTACTTGCGTATTTCCATACAAAAAACGTAATTTTTGAGTAAGCTCAGTGCCTATTTGTCCGCTTGCGCCTAAAACAAGAATACATGTTTTCATGCTTATAAATTATATATTTAACAACAACAAAGGTAATTAATTTTAGTATTCGTAATTAAAGTTTCTAAAAACATTTGTTTATTATGAAATCAAAAAATATAATGCAGTAAAAATTAAGATTTCAATAAGAGTATTACGCTTTAAAATTGTTTATTTTTACAACATAAAATTTAGTTTTGAAAGCCTACATATCACTTATAATCTCACTTATTATTTTTTCTTGTGATCAAAAACAAGATCAAGCAAAACCAGACGAAAAAGTAAAACCACTTTTAAGTGTGGTTAAAGAGCATTTGCCTGTAAAACCTGTAAACCCAATGTATGTTGCAGAAATAGAAAATTGGGAAGAGTTAAAAGCTGTAGATAACTTTTTAGGCAGATTTAAAAAAGTGTCCGCTAACGAAATACTAAGTAATGCTTTAGAATTAAAGGGTTTGGCGAAAAATTTAAAGGATAATGTAAAATTAGAACAATTTAATGTAGCCTCTTTTAAAGCAAGAATTAATATATTTTATAACGAAACCTTACGCTTGGCAGATATGACTACAATAAGGGCTATAACTGCAGCTGAAGTTCATCAACAAACAGAAAAAATTATCGATGCGTTTTCTGCAGTAAATGCTAAAGTAAATACCATTTTTTCTAAAAAACGCTTTGAAGACGAAATAGAAATTGATGTTAAATTTATAGGTTTAGATTCTACAAAAATAGACAGTATAACCCGTAAAAGTTTGAATAAAAATCTAAAGATAAAACCGAGAAACTGATGAATAAATTAAAAGTCATTTTTTTGTTATTTGTTTGTATAATAACATCTGCATCTATAAATGCACAACAATCAACATCATCAGCAGTAAAAGAAGCAACTAAAAATAAAATTAATACACTTTTAAACGATTGGCATTTGGCTGCATCAGAAGCTAATTTTAATAATTATTTTGATAAAATGGATAGTGTTTCTGTTTTTATTGGCACAGATGCTACAGAAAATTGGACCAAGACTGCTTTTGAAAAATTTAGCAAACCGTATTTTGACCAAGGTAAAGCATGGGATTTTAAAACCCTAGAACGTAATATTTACATAAATAGCACAGGTAATTTTGCTTGGTTTGATGAGTTGTTAAATACCTGGATGGGTACTTGCAGAGGTTCTGGAGTTTTAGAAAAAAAGGAGAATGTATGGAAGATAAAACAATATGTGTTGTCTGTAAGCATACCTAATGATGATGTGCAGAAAGTAATAGCTGCCAAAAAAGAAAATGATGCTGCTTTTTTAAAAAAGTTTAATTAACGTGAGTACAATGTAACTTCTTTGGTCTAAATAAGGGGTATTGAGTTAAAAATTAAATTGTTGTTATTTTTAATTTTAAAATGCAGAATCTACTCTAAAATTTTGGTGGGTAAACCATCTATACTGGTTTGGTTTTTTTCTGTCCAATAGTCTTTAATTTCTTTTTTTCCTTTGGATGCTGCCCAATCATTTAACTCTTCTCTTTCTCCTTTATATTCATAAAACGGAATAGACATTCCGCAAGAAGTTTGTGCAGAATCTACAGTAATATCAAAAATTTGACGTGTTCCAGGAGTTTCTGGAAATAGTTTTATCAATTCATCCCAAGAAGCATCACCTTCTTTAATTTCTTTGCCTTTTCCATACAAACGTAAAATATTGGGTGCTTTTTCAAAAGAGCAAAACATAATAGTAATACGTTTGTTTTCTAACAAATGTGCAGCAGTTTCATTGCCACTTCCAGTAACATTTAACCATAAAACTCGGTTTTCACTCATCACCCTAAAAGAATCCATCCCTTTTGGAGACAAGTTGATTCTGCCAGAATTTGGAGCGGTTGCTACAAAAAATATTTTTTGATTTGCGATAAATTTTTGAAGTCTTGAGGTGATTTTTGTATAGAATTTTGACATGTTTAGGATTTAAAATTGTCTATAAAGTCTTTTTTATATTTCTGACCTAAAGGTATTTTATTTGATTGAATTAAAATCATATTTCCTTCAATATAATCAATCTTATTCTTATTAATAATATAAGATTTATGCACTTGTTTAAAAAGTGTTTTTGGCAATTCAGTATACATGTTTTTCAACGTTTTGTAAACGATAAGAAAATGAGCAGAAAAATGAACTTTGATATAATCTCCCAAACTTTCAACATACAAAATATCATCTACTTTAATTTGATGCAACCTTTTGTTAGATTTTATAACAATATTATCTGTATTTAAATCTTGTAATATGTTAACTTTAGAAATGGCTTGCACAAAACGTTCAAAAGAAAAAGGCTTTAATAAATAATCTGTAGCATCTAAATCAAAACCGGCTAAGGCGTATTCTGAATAAGCAGTTGTAAAAATTACTTTTGGTGGATTTTGCAATGATTTATAAAAAGAAATACCAGAAAGTTGAGGCATATTAATATCTAAAAAAAGCAAATCAATACTTGTGTTTTTTAAATATTCTAGGGCTTCTAAAGCATCATTACAAACCTGTTTTAAATCTAAATAATCTATTTTATTGATAAAAGATTTTAGTACATTTTGAGAAGAGGGTTCATCATCAATTATAATACAACGTATTTTCATAATCGTAAATCTATTGTAAGGTTTACAGTAAAAACATCATTATTAATTTCTGTTTTAAATAAGTGTTTTTCTGGATATATCAATGCTAAATTTTCTTGAATATTTTTTAATCCAACACCCTTATAATCAGTATTATTTAAGTTGATTTTTTCTTTAAAGTTATTCGAAATTTTAAATACAAGTTGATTTTTGTTTTCACATAAATCTATTTTCACAAAAGGATTTTCAACACCACTTTTTAAACCATGTTTAAAACTGTTTTCTATTAAGGGTAGCAATAACATGGGGTAAATTTCTAACTGCTCATTCACATTATAATCAAAACTAATTTTTGAGTTTTTTGTATGTCTGTTTTTTTCAAAAGCAATGTAATTTTTAATCAAATCAATTTCTTTTTGCAACGAAATTTTATCGGTTTCTACATCATAAATTACATAACGCAAAATGTCGGAAAGCTGTAGAATAGCATGAGTAATTTCTTCTTTTTTGTCAATCGCTAAAGAATATAATACGTTTAGCGAATTGAATAAAAAATGAGGGTTAATTTGTCCTTTTAAATAATACAATTGATGCTCAATTTCTTGTTTTTCTGCCTTTAGAACTTGGTTTTCTACTTTATTTAAATACACCCAATCTTCAGCCAATTTAGATAAGGTAGAAAGTATAAAAAAGATAAAAAAGATAAAGTAAATTTCTATTTTATTATGATAACTAATAAAGTAATAATCTGTAAAAAAGCCATTTACAATGGTTTCAAAAAACAATGAATTTAACTCAGAAAAAACAATGAGGTTCAAGATAAAAAACACGCAAAACAAAATGTTTTTTTCTTTTTTTAAAAACTTAGGAACTAAAACATATAAGTTTATACAAACAGGGATGCATAAAGTTACTACAAAGCAAATGGTATAGATATAATCTATTTTTTCTAGAGTTGTTCTTCCTGAAAAAAGAAATAATAAAATAACAAAAGAACATACCCATAATATAGTATTAAATATCAATATATTATGAGAATTGGTCCTGTTTAATATTAACTTATTCGCTATCACTGGTTTTGCTTAAGGTGAATTTTGTTGAGGTATCCCATTTCTCTTCGTCTTTAGAATTCATATATTTTTCAATAAATTTTTCTAAATCTTTAGAGGTTGCCGTTAATAAATATTTGTTTTTTAAGGTGCCTATTTTTTTATGCTTAATCTTTATTTTCTTTTCTTTAAAAAGGGTTTCAATTTTATCTTCATCTAACCATCTTACATCAATTTTACCGTTTTTTTGTACGTCGTATTTAACCAGACTATGTGTGTAAATGAGGTGACTTTCTAATAAATGATTGATATCATCTTGATATTCTAAAGGATAAAAATCTAAAAAAGTTTGATTGTTAATTTTAAAAGGAGTTGCTAAAAACAATGCTTCTTCTCCTTTAAATTCTCTTTGTATATAATAACTGTTTTTGTATTCTTTATACAACTGCAAGTCATCTTTTTTCATTTTTTCTACAGGATTATTTTTTGTGATTTCATCTCTAAAACGAACCACTGTCCAAACCCCTTTTTTAGAATCTGTCCATTTTCCTATAAAACGATTGTCGTAAGAAATGGTTTTTTTGGTGTAAAAAGGATTTAATGATTTTACAACACAAGAGCTTAAAAAAAGGATACTAATACCAAATAAAATGGAGTTTCTAATTTTCATGATAATCAAATTTATAATTATTTGATACAAATGACCAAAAGATTGGAAGGTTTTAAAAGTATTTTAGACAAACATCAATTTTTTCTCGGCAAAAACACTTAAATTAATATCTTTAGCAAAATATTTTTCTTCATGGAATACGGATTTCTTTCAGTTTTACCACCAATATTAGCTATTATTTTAGCGTTAAGAACCAAACAAGTATATATTGCTTTGTTATTCGGAATTTGGTTTTCTTGGTTCATTGTAAAAGGTTGGAACCCTTTAGAAGGAACTTTAGCCATGATAGAAGGTATGGTTAACGTTTTTCAATCGAAAGGAAATACAAGAACCATTATTTTTAGTGCTTTGGTTGGTTCTTTGCTGGTATTTATTCAATATTCTAGAGGTGTAGAAGGTTTTATCAATTTTATCAACAAAAAATTGGTAAAATTAGAAGCAAAGAAATCGGGATATAGTAGAGTTATGGTTCAAATTTTGGCAACGCTTACAGGATTGTTATTGTTTGTAGAAACCAGTATTTCCTCTTTAACAGTTGGTACTTTATATAGACCAATTTTTGATAAATTAAAAATTCCTAGAGAAAAACTGGCTTACATTGCAGATTCAAGTTCTGCGCCTTCATCAATCTTAATTCCTTTTAATGCTTGGGGAGCATTTATTATGGGTTTGTTGTTAACACAAGGTATAGAAAAACCGTTTTCGGTGATGTTAGCCTCTATTAAATATAACTTTTATCCACTTTTAGCAATCGGAATTTTATTCTTCATCATCTTATCAAAAAAGGATTTTGGATTGATGAAAAAAGCAGAAAAAAGAACTAAAGAAATAGGTTTGTTAATGAACGAAGGTTCTAAACCAATGATTTCTGATGAGGTAACTTCTTTTCCGCCAAAAGAAGGTATAGAGGCCAAAGCGTATAATATGATTGTGCCACTTTTGGTGATGGTTTGTATGATGCCAATTAACTTAATTTATACAGGTTGGGATGCTGTAAAAGAAGCAACCTCATTTTTAAATCACGCTTCTTTAGCCCTTGGTGAAGGTTCTGGTTCATCATCGGTTTTATATGCAGTAATTACGGCTATTTTAGTAGCAATTATGATGTATTTTGTTCAAGGTATTTTAAAACCAAAAGAAGCCGTAAACCTAACTTTAAAAGGAATTAGCGAATTAATGCCTTTGGCTTTGTTAATGTTATTGGCTTTTGCTATTGGTGATGCTTGTAAAGTTTTAGATACTGGTAATTACGTAGCAAATATTACAGAAAGTTGGTTATCACCAGAATTGTTACCAGCTGTTGTTTTTGTGGTGAGTTCTTTTATTGCATTTTCTACAGGAACTTCTTGGGGTACTTTTGCAATTATGTTGGCAATTTCAGTACCAATGGCTAATATTCATAATGCAGATTTAACGATTGTTGTTGCTGCAACTTTAGGAGGAGGAATTTTTGGAGACCATTGTTCGCCAATTTCAGATACTTCAATTATTTCATCAATGGCTTCTGCTAGTGATCATATAGACCATGTTAAAACACAATTGCCTTATGCTTTATTTGGAGGAATAATTACGACTATTTTGTATTTAATTATTGGGTTTTTGAGGTAAAATTTAATTATATAAAATTATTTTGAAAGTTGAAAAAAAATATTTTGATCAAATTAATAGCTTAATAGATAAATATCAAAAACAAAAAAAAGATGATAGATTTAATATTTTTTATGCTTTGCATAAAGAACATGATGAAGTAAATCTTCATTCACGTTTTATATCATATTTACTATCTAATGATTCTGGCCATCAGAAAGGAAACACTTTTAAAAAGCTGTTTTTTGAGATAGTATTGCATCTAGATTTCATAAAAGGTTTTGAGGTTATTCCAAACGAATTTAATAAAACTGAATTTAAAGAGATAGATATTTTACTTTTTAATAAAACAGATAATCATGGAATTATAATTGAAAACAAAATCTATGCTAAGGACAGTAATCATAAAAACAAGATTGAAGGTTATAATGGACAATTGGAAAGATATTACAATACATTAATTAAGGGTACTCCAATTGATAATGAATTAGAAATTAATTCTGAGCCCATTAAAAAGATTGAATTTAAAAAACATAAATTCATTTGCAAGACTGTAGATATTTATTATTTGACTCTGAACAAACCAAAGAAGGAAAATTTTAATTTAAGTTTAGGGAATACCTTAAAAAAAGAAGATGTTACAATAGTATATTATAAAAATGAAATAGTTGATTGGCTAAATAAATGTTTAGAAACTTTAGAAAATGATTTTTTTATTCATAAAATTATTAAACAATACTTAATTCTAATAAAAAATATGACAAAGACAAATATACCTTATAACGAATTAAATGAATTGAGAGAATTATTTTCTAAAGAGTTGAAATCTACAAAGTACATCGTAGAAAATTTTAAACATATAAAATGGCATACTGTAGACTCTTTTCTTAATGAATTAAAAAATTCTTTAAAGTTAAAAGGATTGGAAAATGTAAAATTATACCCATTACAAGAAGAAGAAAGATTAAAAAATTTAGAAGAATTAACTCATTTTAATAATGACATTAATATGGGCGTCTTTTTTGAAGTTAATAAATTAGTTTTCTATATCAGTACTTTAAACAATTTAAGTTGGGGAATTGTTGAGACTGAAAAATGGAAAGACTTTTCACACAATACTTTACAAAATATAAGGTTTTCAGATTTTTCTACGGAGAATACTTACAATTTAATAGATAAAAGTAAATCTAAAGAAGCAATAAATAATATCATTGAAGAAATTTTAGATGATGTAATAAATTAATTTTGATTAATCTAACCAGCCAAAACTCCACGTTTATTTAGCTCAGTTATCATACGTAAAGCACCTTCTTTAATGGTGTTTGCTTCGAAGATGAATGTTTTTTCATACAATGTATTTCCTTCAAAAAAAGTAACTTGAAAACGATTATTTAATTTGAATAATTCAGGTTGAATTAATTCAATCTTAGCAAAAGAATTTGCAGGTAATTTGTCCAATTTTTTACGCAATAAAGAAGTGGTTTTCGTATCAGAAAAACCTTGAGAAACAATCACAAGCATTTCTAAATCAACATTTTTTTTATTGATGATGTATACATTCCAATCGTCTGTTTTATAAATATCATTGTATTCATAAACAACAGCCATTTCTACGTTTGTAACTTCTGGTATTTGGATATCTTTTTTCATAAGCCCACTTTCTCCCAATTGGAGATATTGTTTAGTAATATGTTTTCTATAAACTGCTTTTAAAATATTTAAAAAGTTTTGTCATTTCGACTTTATGGAGAAATCTAAAATTGATTAAAAGAAAAAAATCAAGATTTCTCAACTTCACTGTGTTTCGTTCGAAATGACAAACAAAATAATTACGATCAATAAAAATATCCACAAACTTTGTAGTTCCTTCCCTTTGGGAAGGCTAGGATGGGCTTCTTTAGATTATTGATTTAAATTGCTCTAAAAAACGCTTATCATTTTCATAAAACATTCTAATATCTGGTATTTGGTATAACAACATTGCAATACGTTCTATACCCATTCCAAAAGCGTAACCAGAATATTTTGTAGGATCTATGTTTGCATTTTTCAACACATTTGGGTCTACCATTCCACAACCCATAATTTCTAACCAACCAGTACCTTTTGTAATTCTGTAATCAGTTTCAGTTTCTAATCCCCAATAAATATCTACTTCTGCACTTGGCTCTGTAAACGGAAAATAAGAGGGTCTTAATCTAATTTTAGATTTACCAAACATCTCTTTTGTAAAGTATAAAAGCGTTTGTTTTAAATCAGCAAAAGAAACATCAGTATCTATATATAAACCTTCTACTTGATGAAAAATACAATGCGCTCTTGCAGAAATATCTTCGTTTCTAAAAACTCTTCCTGGAGAAATAGTTCTAATAGGTGGCTCATTATTTTCCATGTAGCGCACTTGCACAGAAGAAGTATGTGTACGCAATAAAATATCTGGATCTTGTTCTATAAAGAACGTGTCTTGCATATCTCTTGCAGGATGATATTCTGGTAAATTTAAAGCAGTAAAGTTATGCCAATCGTCTTCAATTTCTGGTCCTTCAGAAACTGTAAAACCAATTCTATTAAAAACTTCAATAATTTGGTTTTTTACTAAAGATATTGGATGACGAGATCCTAATTCAATAGGTTCAGAAGGTCTGGTTAAATCACCATAAACTCCTTTTTCTTCTATGGCACTTTCTAAAGATTCGTTTAATGCTGCAACTTTACCTTCAGCAGCATTTCGTAATCTATTTAAAGCTTGTCCTAAATCTTTTTTTAGTGATGCATCAACATTTCTAAATTCAGCAAATAAACCTTTAAGTAAACCTTTGCTACCCAAATATTTAATTCTGAATGCTTCTACTTCCTCTTTTGTGGTTGCTTTAAAAGCATCAACATCGCCAATCAATTCTTTTACTTTATCTAACATTTTAAAATAAAATTTAGACCACAAATTTAAACTTTTTTAGAGAGTTTAAGATTGTATTTTAAAAGAAAAGATTTGAGTAAGCGAAATCGATTGAAATAAGGGTTTTAAAAAAAATTAAGAAAACTTTTTTATTTTGCCATATTTAAAATTAACTATCTTTGCAGGGTTAAATTTTTATTAATATCACAAAAAAATATGGAGGAAAGTATTAAATCCAAAATTGATGGTTTTATGGACTTGGTAAAACAACGTAATGGACATGAACCAGAATTTTTACAGGCTGTACAAGAAGTAGCAGAAACTGTAATTCCTTATATCATTGATAATGATATTTATTTCGGGAAAAACGTTCTTTTAAGAATGGTAGAGCCTGAACGGTTAATTTCTTTTCGAGTTTGCTGGGTAGATGATGATGGAGAAATTCAAGTAAACAGAGGTTATAGAGTACAGATGAATTCTGCAATTGGTCCATATAAAGGTGGTTTGCGTTTTCATCCTACAGTAAATGCTAGTATTTTAAAGTTTTTAGCTTTTGAACAAGTATTTAAAAACTCTTTAACAACATTACCTATGGGTGGTGGTAAAGGAGGTTCTGATTTTGATCCTAAAGGAAAATCAGACAACGAAATTATGCGTTTTTGCCATGCTTTTATGACAGAATTATTTAGACACATTGGCCCAAGTACAGATGTGCCTGCTGGAGATATTGGCGTAGGTGCTAGAGAAATTGGTTTTATGTTTGGTATGTATAAAAAACTAAATAACGAGTTTACAGGTGTTTTAACAGGTAAAGGTCAATCTTGGGGAGGTTCTTTAATTAGACCAGAAGCTACAGGTTATGGAGCTGTATATTTTGCAGACAATATGCTAAAAGTTAAAAACGATTCTTTTAAAAATAAAACAGTTGTAATTTCTGGTTCTGGAAACGTAGCACAATATGCTGCAGAAAAAGCCATAGAATTAGGTGCAAAAGTAGTTACATTATCAGATTCTAGTGGTTATATTTATGATGAAGAAGGTATAGATGGCGAAAAGTTAAAGCACGTTATGTATTTAAAAAATGAAAAACGTGCTAGAATTAGTGAGTATTTAGAAAAATACCCGAATGCTAAATATGTAGCAGGAGATAGACCATGGTCTGTTAAATGCGATATTGCTTTGCCTTGTGCAACTCAAAACGAGTTAAATGGAGAAGAAGCAAAAACATTAATAAAAAATGGTTGTATGTGTGTTTCTGAAGGTGCAAATATGCCTTCTACACCAGATGCTATGCATGCATTTCAAAATGCAAAAATTTTATTTGCACCAGGAAAAGCGAGTAATGCTGGGGGAGTAGCTACGTCTGGTTTAGAAATGAGTCAAAATGCACTAAGAATGAGCTGGACTCGTAAAGAAGTAGATGAAAAACTAAAAGATATTATGGAAGATATTCATGACTCTTGTGTAGAATATGGTAAAAATGAAGATGGCTCTATAGATTATGTTAAAGGAGCAAATATTGCTGGTTTTGTAAAAGTTGCAGACGCAATGTTAGCACAAGGAATTATCTAAGAAATCTTTTTTGAGTTATTATATGTTGTAAACGCATCAATTTATTGATGCGTTTCTTTGTTTCTTTGCTATATAATAACAAACCATGACCTTTATTTTCTGCTTACTTTTGGGTTTTGTAATTGCTGCAATGGGTAGCATTACACCTAGTTTTTTAAATTTAACTGTAGTAAAATATAGTTTAAGAAATGGCAAAAAACCTACTTTTTACTTAATTGCTGGTTATGCAACAGTATTGTTTTTTCAGGCAAATTTAGGGGCTTATTTGGCCAATATTTTAATGAAAAACTCAGAATATATCACCTTAATTCAACAAATAGGAACAGGTATATTATTTCTATTATCTGTTAATTTTTTTCGAGTTTATTATTCATCCAAAGAGCAAAAAAAGGAAAAAGAAATTCCGAAATCAAAATCTTATTTCTACGGAATTCTAATGTCGTTGTTAAATATGATGGCCATTCCTTTTTACTTTACGTTTATATCGCTTTTAATTGGTTTTGAGTATTTTAACTACAGTTATTTAAATGCGTTTTATTTTTCAATTGGTTCTACAATTGGTTCTTTTACGCTCTATACAATTTATGCTATTGTTGCTAAAAATATAGAACACAACCTAACCTTTATAGCATCTAAGATGGATTTTATCTTAGGATGTTTAACCGGTTTTGTAGCTATTGGTAACTTAATTTATCTATTCAATAAATAATAATAATCACCCAACGTTTTAATGATTAGTGCATTTATCTATTTTTAAGTTTTATTGCAGCTTGTTTTGGTAACTTTACTATATTTAAACTTGTTATATAATTATTTCTGATGAAAATACTTAAAAATATAATTGTTGATGGCATTCATCAAAAACCAATTGTTACGGATGTTTTTTACAATCCAAATAATCAACCTAAAAAAGTAGTTATTTTTTGTCATGGTTATAAAGGCTTTAAAGATTGGGGACCTTGGAATTTAGTAGCAGAACATTTTGCAAAAGCCGGTTTTTTCTTTATAAAATTCAATTTTTCTCATAATGGAGGCACCATAGAGCAGCCTATAGATTTCCCAGATTTAGAAGCATTTGGAAACAACAATTACACCAAAGAATTAGACGATTTACATTCGATTATTGATTGGATTTCTACTGAAAACACGTATAAAAACGAGGTTAATATTGATGATATTTCTTTGATCGGTCATAGTAGAGGAGGAGGAATTGTGTTATTAAAAGCTAATGAAGACAATCGTGTTAAAAAAGTAGTAACATTAGCAGCAGTTTGCGATTTTGGCAAAAGAAGCTCAACGATTGGCGATTTAGAAAACTGGAAAAAAAACGGAGTTAAATTCGTTGTTAATGGAAGAACAAATCAGCAAATGCCTCATTTTTATCAGTTTTATGAAAATTATAAGCTAAATGAAGCTCGTTTAAGTATTCCAAATGCAGTTAAAAATTTAGATATTCCACAATTAATTATTCACGGAAATAAAGATGATGCTGTTTTTATATCAGAAGGAGAAAATCTAAAAAAATGGAATCCAGAAGCACAATTTAAGGTAATAGAAAACGCAAATCACGTGTTTAATGTTTCTCATCCTTGGCATAAAAATGAATTAACCAAAGAGTTAAAAGAAGTAGTAGAAATTTCTATTGATTTTTTACAATAAAGTGTTTTTTATAATTAAAATAGTTCTTTATTTTAACAAGATTGCTATAAAAACTCGCAATTAAAAACACTAACTTTTTTGTAAATTCGAAAGATGGAATTACAACCTCCTTTTCGTAAAATTATTCATGTAGATATGGATGCGTATTATGCATCTGTAGCGCAATTAGATAATCCTGAATTAAAAGGAAAAGCCATTGCTGTTGGTGGAGGAGGAGATAGAGGTGTAGTTTCTGCTGCAAGTTACGAAGCACGTAAATTTGGTGTAAAATCTGCAATGAGCAATGTTTTGGCCAAGCAGAAATGCCCACATATTATTTTTGTGAAATCCGATTTTGCTAGGTATAAAGAACTCTCTTCGAAAATTCGAGAAATTTTTTACGATTACACAGATTTGGTAGAACCTTTGTCTTTAGACGAAGCTTATTTAGATGTTACCGAAAACAAAAAAGGAAATCCGTCTGCCAATGATATTGCCAGAGAAATAAGACAGCGCATTTACAACGAAATTGGTTTACGAGCATCTGCAGGTATTTCTATTAATAAATTTATTGCAAAAGTTGCTTCGGATATCAATAAACCCAATGGACAAAAAACAGTTCATCCAGATGAGGTAATTCAATTTTTAGAAGAATTGCCTGTCAATAAATTTTATGGAGTGGGTAAAGTTACTGCTGCAAAAATGTACAATTTAGGCATTTTTGTAGGCAATGATCTAAAGCAAAAATCATTAGAAGAACTTACAAATCTCTTTGGTAAATCTGGTAAACATTATTACAATATTGTAAGAGGTATTCATAACAGCCCAGTAAAACCAAACAGAATCAGAAAATCTGTTGGTGCAGAACGTACTTTTTTTGAGAATATATCATCAGAAATTTTTATGTTAGAAAAACTAGAAAATATTGCTGATGAAATTGAAAAACGAATGCTAAAATCGAATACCAAAGGCAAAACCATCACCCTAAAAATTAAATATTCCGATTTTACACAACAGACCAGAAGTAAAACTGTTGATCATTTTATGAGCACTAAAAAGGAGTTTTTTCCTATTGTAAAAGAATTGCTTTTTCAAGAGAAATTAAAAAATTCAGTTCGTTTATTAGGTATTTCTTTTGGCAATTTAAATACAGTAATTAAAGAACCAGTTTGGGTTCAATTAAAATTTGAATTTTAAGACACATTTACCTGCAAGGTTTTGAAAACATTGTAGGTTTAACTCAAAAAAGATGAAAATAGTTAGAACAAATTCAGAAAACCAAGACTTTATAAATCTAGTAAAAAAGCTAGATGCGTATCTAAAAATTACAGATGGAGATGAACATGACTTTTACAATCAATTTAATAATATCGATGTTCTAAAAAATGTGGTTTTAATTTATTTAAATGATATTGCTGTGGGTTGTGGAGCCATTAAAAAAATGGATAATTCTGCTGTAGAAGTAAAACGAATGTTTGTTTCTTCGGATAAAAGAGGCAAAGGAATTGCTCAAATAATACTCACTGAATTAGAGGTTTGGGCAAAAGAATTGGGCTATAAAAAGTGTATTTTAGAAACAGGTAAAAGACAAGTTGAAGCCGTAAATTTTTATCATAAATGTAAGTATAAGGTAATTCCAAATTATGGACAATATGCTAAAATGGAAAACAGTATTTGTTTTGAAAAAGAGCTTTAAATTATAAACCATTTAGACCTCACAGGTTTCTAAAACCTGTGAGGTCTAGAGGATAAAAAAACAATAATGAATTATAGCTATTGGGAATTAAAAGAATGGTTTACAAACCTCGATTTTACAATTGTGGGTAGTGGAATTGTGGGCCTAACTTGTGCTTTAGAACTTAGAAAAAAGCATCCAAAAGCTAAGATTTTAATTCTAGAAAAAGGAATGTTACCTCAAGGAGCAAGTACTAAAAATGCAGGTTTTGCTTGTTTTGGCAGTTTATCTGAACTAATAGACGATTTAAATTCGCATACAGAAGATGAGGTTTTTAATTTAGTTAAAAAACGCTGGGAAGGTTTACAACTTTTAAGACGAAATTTAGGTGATGCAACCATCGATTTTCAGCAAAATAAAGGTTTTGAATTGTTTAAAAATCAGGCTTTATTTGAAAACTATTTATCAAAAAAAGACGAAATAAATAAGTTGCTAAAACCCATTTTTAAAGAAGATGTTTTTTCTGTTTCTGATAATATTTTCGGATTTCAAAAAGTGCATCAAAAATACATTGTCAATCAATTTGAAGGTCAGATTGATACTGGAAAAATGGCAAGTCAGTTGCTTTTAAAAGCACAAAAAAACGGAATTAAAATCCTGAATAATATCACCTTAAAAAGTTTTGAGGAAAATAACAGTCAAGTAGATTTAAAGACCGATAAAATCAACTTTAAAACCAAACGCCTTTTTATTTGTACCAATGGTTTTGCAAGTCAATTATTAAACGAAAAAGTAAAACCTGCAAGAGCACAAGTTTTAATTACAAAACCGATTAAAAATTTACAGATTAAGGGCACTTTTCATTTAGATAAAGGGTATTATTATTTTAGAAATATAAACGATAGAATTTTATTTGGTGGTGGCAGAAACCTCGATTTTAAAACAGAAGAAACTACAGCGTTTGGGCAAACAAAAATAGTTCAAAACGAATTAGAACGGATTTTAAAAGAAACCATTTTACCCAATACAAAATTTGAAATTGAACACAAATGGAGTGGAATTATGGGTGTAGGAAATCAGAAAAATGCCATTGTAAAACAAGTTTCTAATACTGTTTTTTGTGGTGTGCGTTTAGGAGGAATGGGCATTGCTATTGGTAGTTTAGTGGGCAAAGAATTGGCAGAATTAGTTGAGTAAATTTTTTAGAAAACATTAATATTGAGTGTTTTAAATATTTGAAATTTTTATTTTAAGATAAATTTTTACTAAATTGGTAACCTAAAACAATCCCCCAATGTTAAAACGTTCCCTTTATTTCGTTCTATTTTGCCTTTCCAGTACTATTTTTTCTCAAGAATGGCAGCAAAATTCTAGTCAAGCTTTATTTTCAGTAAAAAAACTCGGTATCAACGTTGTTGGTAATTTTAATGATGCCAAAGTGTACACCAATTTTAATTCTAATGATTTAGAGAATAGTTACATCAACTTAAAAATTAGAGTAAAATCAATCTCTATGGGAAAAAAGAGTAGAGATAAAATGATTTTAAACAGAAAGTATTTTTTTGAAAAGAATTATAAATTTATCCATTTTAAATCGTCAAGAATTGTGA
Source organism: Polaribacter litoreus (assembly GCF_054584775.1). Classification (NCBI taxonomy): domain Bacteria; kingdom Pseudomonadati; phylum Bacteroidota; class Flavobacteriia; order Flavobacteriales; family Flavobacteriaceae; genus Polaribacter; species Polaribacter litoreus. The sequence continues at coordinate 155,934 of NZ_JBTLRD010000010.1, forward strand.
AAAGAAAAAATGGTGATTTGTACCTTATTGGAATTCTAAAAATTAAAGGAATTGCAAAAAAAGTTCAAATTCCTTTTGAAGTTTCAGAAGATGATCAAAAAATTATCATCAAATCTAACTTTAAAATCAAGAGAAAAGATTTTAATCTTGGAGAAAACGACGTAAGTTTGTCTAAATCTGCAAAAATAGCAGTAGAATTTACAGGAACAACATAAAATTTGATAAAAAGTAGCTATTTTGATGTTATAATAATAGGTGGTGGTTTAGCAGGATTATGCAATGCCATTCATTTATCAAAATTTGATAAAAATGTTTTATTGATAGAAAAAAATAGCTATCCAAAACACAAAGTTTGTGGCGAGTATATTTCTAACGAAGTCTTACCTTATTTATCTTTTTTAGAGATAGATCCTTTTAATTTTGGTGCTGTAAAAATTGATAATTTTAAATTATCAACCACAAACAATAACGTGATTTCTGCAAAATTACCTCTTGGTGGATTCGGAATTTCTAGGTACACTTTAGATTTCGAATTGTATAAAAAAGCCATTAAAAACGGAGTTACCTTTCTGCAAGATACTGTAATTAATATTGCTTACAATGATGCTGTTTTTTCGATAGAAACCAAGGAAAACAAAACATTTACAGCTACAATTGCAATTGGTGCTTTTGGCAAAAGATCTTTATTAGATGTGCAAATGAAGCGCAATTTTATCCAAAAAAAATCACCTTATTTGGGTGTAAAAATTCATGTAAAAGGCAATTTCCCTAAAAATTTAGTGGCGCTTCATAATTTTAAAGGCGGTTATTGTGGAGTTTCTAAAGTAGAAAACAACGCAATAAACTTGTGTTATATTACCAATTTTTCATCCTTTAAAAAGCATAAGAATATTAATGATTTTCAAAATTCAGTAGTTTATCAAAATCAATTTTTGAGAGAAATTTTTAAGAATACAACTCCAATTTGGAACAAACCATTGTCTATCAGTCAAATTTCATTTGAAACCAAAAAACCAATTGAACATCATATTGTAATGTGTGGCGATTCTGCAGGAATGATTCACCCACTTTGTGGAAATGGAATGAGTATGGCCATACAATCTGCACAAATAGCATCAAAACTCATTCTAAATTACTTAAATGATGAAAATGCATCAAGAAATGAGCTAGAAAAACTATATCTTAGACAGTGGAACAAACAATTTAAATGGCGTTTAGAAGCAGGGCATTTTATTGCAAGGTTATTCAGAAATGATAAAATAGCCAACATGCTGCTACAAATAATTCGTAGAATGCCTTTTTTATTGCCTATAATTATTAAACAAACGCACGGAAAACCAATCAAGGTCTAATGGAATTTTTTATCAGCACAAAACAAAGAACCGACAAAGAAGAAATTATGGACGATTTTTCTATTGGAGGTGATTTGTTACGTGATACTTTAAATAAATTAGAGAATATAAACCGTTGGTTAGGTGGGAATAAAGTAACCTTAAAGGGGTTAAAATCTGTTCTAAAAAATTATCCAAAAGCGCAAGAAATTACTATTGTAGATATTGGTTGTGGCCATGGCGATATTTTAAGAGATGTGGCTAAATTTGGTAGAAAACATCATTATAATTTTAACCTATTAGGTGTTGATGCCAACCCAACAGCCATTGCATATGCTAATGAATTGTCGTCAGAATTCGATGAATTACGTTTTAAAACCCAAGATATTTTTTCTGAGGAGTTTAAAACTCAGCAATTTGATGTAGTATTAGCCACCTTGTTTTTGCATCACTTTAAAGAAAAAGAACTCATTTCTTTTTTAGGAAATACGCTAAAACAAACTAGAATTGGTATCGTGGTTAATGATTTACACAGACATAAATTAGCGTATTACCTGTTTATGTTGTTGTCTGTTTTTATTAAAAATAAAATGATAATTGAAGATGGATTAACCTCTGTTTTAAGAGGTTTTAAAAGACAAGATTTGAGAAGAATATCATTAAAGATAAATAGGGAATCTCAAATTTATTGGAAATGGGCATTCCGTTTTCTTTGGATAATAAAGAACCCAAAATCTAAAGTTTAATATTCGAAGTTTATAAAAAGAACGATATAATTAGAAAAATTAAAGGAGTTTTTTTATTTGTAAAAATTAGTGAAATTCCTGTCATAGTATTATGAGTGTAAAAATAACATCAGTAGCCAAACAGCTACCTAAATATTATAGAGAAACAAAAGATATTATTCCGTTTGTAGCACTCTGGATGCAAAATCAAGAAACGCGTTTTCAAAGAAAAGTAATTAAATTGTTTGAAGGAGCTGGTGTAAATAAGCGCTATTCCATTATGAATCCTGAAGAAGTTTTTACGGCAACATCTTTCGAAGAAAAAAACAACATTTATCAAAGAGAAGTAACACAATTAGCAGAAAAATCGCTTCAAAAATCATTAGAAAAAGCAAATTTAAAACCAACTGATTTAGATTACATTATAACTGTAAGTTGCACAGGAATTATGATTCCATCTGTAGATGCATATCTCATCAATTCTTTAGGCATGAAGCAAAATATTGTGCGTTTGCCTGTAACAGAAATGGGTTGTGCAGCTGGAGTTTCTGGAATTATTTATGCTAAGAATTTTTTAAAAGCAAACCCAAATAAACGAGCAGCAGTGGTTGCTGTAGAAGCGCCAACAGCTACCTTTCAATTAGATGATTATTCCATGACCAATATTGTAAGTGCTGCTATTTTTGGTGATGGAGCATCAAGCGTTATTCTTTCTTCTTTTGATGAAGATTTAGGACCTAAAATTATAGACGAAGCCATGTATCATTTTTACAATGCTACACATATGATGGGTTTTAACTTGGTAAATTCAGGTTTACAAATGATTTTAGATAAGGAAGTTCCTCAAAAAATATCAGATCATTTCCCTGCAATTATTCATCCGTTTTTAGAAAAAAACAATTTAACTATTGGCGATATTGACCATTTAATTTTTCATCCAGGAGGAAAGAAAATTGTACAAACTGTAGAAGATTTATTTGGAGTTTTAGGTAAAAATATAAATGACACCAAAGAAGTGTTGCGTTTGTATGGAAATATGTCTAGTGCAACCGTTTTGTATGTTTTAGAACGATTTATGGATAGAAATCCGAAAAAAGGAGAACGTGGTATTATGCTAAGTTTTGGTCCAGGATTTTCTGCACAACGTATTTTGTTAGAGTGGTAACAATTTATTGTCATTCTGAACTTGTTTCAGAATCTTATTAAATTATCAAAATGAAACAATCAGAAATTATAAAACACCTTCCATATTCTAACCCATTTTTATTTGTTGATGAATTGACAGAAATAAATGAAAATGGAATAACAGGAAGTTATACTTTTCATAAAGACGCTTATTTTTATAAAGGTCATTTTAAAGATAATCCAATTACACCTGGTGTTATTTTAACAGAAACTATGGCACAAATTGGTGTAGTTTGTTTGGGTATTTATTTGATAAAAGATGAAATTTTATTAAAGAAAGATTTACAAATTGGGTTGACTTCAAACCAAATAGATTTCTATCTCCCAGTTTTACCCAACGAAAAAGTAACCGTAATTTCTGAAAAAATGTATTTTAGATTCAACAAGCTAAAATGCAAAGTAAAAATGTTAAATTTCAAAGGCGAATTGGTTTGTAGAGGTGAAATTTCAGGAATGGTTATCGCAAAGTAACTAGTTATCCTTTGAGTGATTCTGATTTTTTATCAGAATTGTATAGAGAATATATTTATAAGTAGATTCCTTTTAATTCGTGGAAATCTGTGAAATCTGTGTCAAAAATGAAAAAGTCTGTGTCAAAAAATAGAGTCGTTATAACAGGTTTAGGAGTAGTTGCCCCAAATGGAGTAGGACTAGCTGCTTTTTCTAAAGCCATTAAAACGGGTAAGTCAGGAATTACGTTTCATCAAGCATTAAAAGACAAAGGCTTTTCATGTTGTATAGGTGGAATTCCAGAAGTTTCTGAAGAAAAAAAGTTAGAATATTTATCACCTTTACAATTACGAGGTTTCAATTCAACTTCCATTTTATACGGATGTATGGCAGCAATAGATGCTTGGAAAGATGCCGGTTTTATGGTTGATGAACATTCGAAAACAGACTACAGTTCAGGGTTAATTTTCGGAACAGGAACATCAGGAATAGAGAAGTTTAGAGAATCTATTTACAAAATTGATGATCAAAAAGTAAGACGCTTAGGAAGCACATCTGTAGTGCAAACCATGGCAAGTGGTATTTCTGCATATTTAGGTGGAATTTTAGGGCTTGGGAACCAAGTTACCACAAATTCATCTGCATGTACAACAGGTACAGAAGCTTTGTTGTTGGGTTTTGAGCGTATACAGTCAGGCAAGGCTAAAAGAATGTTGGTAGGTAGTTCTAGTGATAGTAGCTTGTACACTTGGGGAGGTTTTGATGCGATGAGAGTGATGACATACAAGCATAATGAAACTCCAGAAAAAGGGTCTAGACCAATGAGTGCAACAGCATCTGGCTTTGTGCCAGGAAGTGGAGCAGGAGCTTTGGTTTTAGAATCTTTAGAAAGTGCTTTAGAAAGAAATGTAACGATTTATGCTGAGGTGTTAGGAGGAAATATAAATTCTGGAGGACAACGAAATGGAGGTACTTTAACGGCTCCAAATGCTGAAGCTGTGCAAAAATGCATTATAGATGCAGTTGTTGATGCAAAGATTAAACCCTCTAAAATTGATGTGATTAACGGGCATTTAACAGCAACTTCTAAAGATGCTTTAGAAATTGAAAATTGGACAAAAGCGTTGCAAAGAAAAGGAAATGATTTTCCTTTTATCAATTCTTTAAAATCGCAAGTAGGGCATTGTTTAGCAGCTTCTGGAGCCATAGAATCTGTAGCTTCTGTATTACAAATTAAAGAACAATTTGTGTTTCCAAATATCAACTGTGAAGATGTACATCCAGAGATTTCTAAATTGATTGCTGTTCATAAAATTCCAACAAAAAGTGTAGAAACAAACATTAACATTTTAGCAAAAGCAAGTTTTGGTTTTGGTGATGTAAATGCATGTGTTATCTTTAAAAAATATTCTAAAATTTGATAAAAAAGACCTCACAGGTTTTTTAAAACCTGTGAGGTCTGAATAGAATTTAAATAAAATGACAAAACAAGAAATCATACAAAAATTAACCACAATTGTAAAACCTTATGTACAAAACGAAGAAGGTTTTAAAAACATCAATGAAAATACAGATTTTATCAAAGATTTAGAAATAAACTCTGCGAATTTAGTAGATATTATTTTAGATGTAGAGGATGAATTTGATATACAGATTGATAATGATTCTATGGAACAAATGCTTTCTGTAAAAGCTACTGTTGAAATTATTCAGACTAAAATGAGTGCTTAATGATTGGTAATGACATTGTAGATTTACAACTCGCAAAAAGTCAAAGCAATTGGCAACGAAAAGGTTTTTTAGCAAAACAATTTACAGTTTACGAACAAAAACAAATTTTAAATTCAGAAAACTCTTTTTTAAAAGTTTGGTTATTTTGGTCTATGAAAGAAGCTGCTTATAAATGTTATACTCAAAAGTTTCAAAAACGATTTTTTGCACCGTTAAAATTTTCATGTAAAATTGTAAATAATACATTAGGTATTGTAAAAGTTGAAACTCAAAAATATTATATAAATTATAGTATAACAGATGATTATGTATATTCTATAGCGCAAGAATATCAATATAAAAAAATGGTTTCTAATTTGTTTTTTATCAACAAAAATGAGCATCAATCTCAAAAAATAAATCAGAGATTATTAGCTTTTTTTGATAAAAAAGTACAGCTTCAAAAAAATGATTTAGGTATTCCATATTTATATAAATATGACATGAAATTACCAATTTTTATCTCTACCACGCACCACGGAAATTATGGTGCTTTTGTAATTTATTACGTGTAGTTTAGAAATTTTTAATTTAAATTAAGATTTCTCCATTTTAGTCGGAATAACATTCGTTTCAAAGACTAAAAATTATAATATATCAATAATCAGTGGTTTTTAAAGCGAACTCACGTTGATTAAGGATTTGTAGACCATAGAGAAGCGTTTTTAAGCATGGCTCTTCTTGGAAGTTTTAAGCCAGCGACTATTAATTCTGCAAAATCTTCTGGTTGTAGTACATTTTCAGAGCCTTTGGTTAACATCCCTAATTCAACTGTCATATCTGTTTCAATTGTACTTGGTGTTAGTGTATTTACTCTAATATTGTTTTTGCGTACTTCTTTCATTAAAGATTCAGACATCCCTATTACAGCAAATTTTGAAGCACAATATGCAGATATATTTGGGTTACCATTTAATCCTGCTGTAGATGAGATGTTAATAATATCGCCTTCGTTTTTATCTATTAAATGCGGTAAAACTTCTTTAGTTACATAATACATCCCCATTACGTTAGTTTGAATAATATTGCTCCATTGATCAACAGGCATATCGTTAAAAGAACCAATAGCAGCAATTCCTGCATTATTTACTAAAATATCTATACCCCCCAAGGTGTTTTTAATATTTGTAATATTGCTTTTTACTTCTTTGTAATTACCAACATCAAAAACGGCGTAAGTAGCTTTTACGCCAAGAGCTTCTATTTCTGTAACGGTTTCTTTTAATACACTTTCTGTTCTTCCTGTAATAGCAACATGAATTCCTTCTTTGGCAAAAGCAAGTGCAGTTGCTTTACCCAAACCTCTTCCACCTCCAGTTATAATTGCTGTTTTGTTGTTTAAATTTTCCATTTTTTTATTTTAATTATTTGTTGTCCAATAATCCATCACAAAAACATCGTCAATAATTGGCCCTACTTTTTTAACTAAATTTAAATGTGCCTTGTGAAAAAGATAAATTTCTCTGCCATGCTCATTATTAAAGGTTAAAGTAAAAGTATGTGTGAAACCTTTACTAGCTCCTTCAGTACTATCGTTTATACCCCATTCAATATTTGCAATATCAGGAATTTTGTTTTTAAGGTTTAAAAATGTTTGTACTGCTTCATCAATTTGAGCTTTGGTAGCTTCTGCTTTATACTTTAAGTTTACGATATGCCTTAACACTTTATCACCTCTTTTTATTTTAGGAGCAACAGTATAACTAACAATTTTTCCTAAATCAAACCTAAACGAACCCGCTATTAAAAAGTTTTTGTCTTTAATTTTATGAGATCTTAAGCCATAATAGATAGAAAAACCTGTTTCTAAATAATTGATTGGACTAAGAATACCTTGAGCGTTTAGGTGAAGTAGCTGAATGCTAGCATCATCTCTTGTGCCTACAGCTAGTATTGCTTGGTTTTGATCTGTTGATACAACTTCTATACGTGTTTGCCCTTGTAACTTTGTAGTTTTATCGTCTTTTAGAACATAATGAGGAACTAAAGCCCCTTTTTTATTTACTTTAAAAACACTAACGCCATCACCATGGTATACAAAATTAGGTCTTTTTATAAATCCACTTCTTTTGTAATATTTATGGTGCCTATGTCCTACAATAATATAATTATTGTTGTTCAAGGTTACCCCAGTTACAGGGTAGGTACCTGTTAAATATCTATCAGTAGTATTATCGCTAATGTTGTTAATATTTTTGAATTTACCATTTTCATAAACTCTAAAACTGCTTATTCCGTTGTCTTGAAAACCACCTGTGTATAGATAGGTTTTTCCTTTTATTTTATGAGAGTACATGCCTATAATTCCGTCTGTATGTATAGTTTCATTATCCTTCATAGACTGTACATGAGTAAGTTTTCCATCGTTTTGTATTTTGAAACTACTCAACCCAGGGGTTTCTTCTAAACCACCAATAAAAAGGTAAGATGCTTTTTTCATGTGAATTACTTGTAAAGTAATTGCAGTACCTAAATGTGTTTTATCTGTATCTTCAACTAAGGCAACACGTTTTAAAGATCCGTTATTTAATATTTTAAATGTTTCAATAACGTTACCATATTTGTTAGCTACAAAAAGAAAATCTGTGCCATTAATATGATCGGCAACCATTCCTCTTGCAGGCCCTTTTTGCATATGAAGTTCATGATTACTTATAGGTGTAAGAATGCCATCTTCACTCAAACTATAAACATCTATATTACCAATTCCACCTGCGTAAACATAATGAAAACCGTCTTTGTTATAAGTTGTAACAGAAACAGTATTCTTGCCAGATATGTTTTTGAAGTCTTTTCTATAAAGCATTAAATCATTTGTAACTTGCGAGAAAGTTATTTGAGATATTATTAATACGCTAAATAGAATGATATTTTTTATTCGATTCATAAATTTTAAATTTAAGTAATTAGTCTACTATAGCTTTTGCTCCACTAATAGCAATTTGTCTGTCTTGTTCTATAGTTCCTCCGCTAACACCTATAGCACCAATAATTTTACCCTCTTTATTTTTAATAGGAAAACCTCCTGGAAAGGTAACTAGTCCGTTATTAGTAAGTTCAATATTATAAATGATGCCTCCTGGTTGGGTTAATTCTCCTAATTTTCCAGTATCAATATTAAAGTATCTTGCCGTTTTTGCCTTTTTTATAGCCACATCAATACTACCTAGAAAAGATTCATCCATTCTTATAAAAGCTTTTAAGTTAGCCCCTGCATCAACTACAGCAATATTTACCAATACTTCACTTTCAACGGCTTTTTCTTTTGCTGCTAAAACAGCTTTCAAAGCCTCTTCATGAGAAATATCGTTTGTAATTTGTGCATAACTTAGGTTAGATAGTAATAACAAGCTAGCAAAGTAATAAATTTTAAAATGTTTTAAAGCGTTCATTTTTCTATTTTTTCTTGAACCACAAAAATTGCAAACAGATTCGAGAAAAATGTTGAACAAGTTCAACTTCAAGAAAAAATTAAAATAAATTCTGTTTTTTAATTTTACTTAAAAATTCATGACGAATGCCAAGATAGCCTGCTATTTGTTTATCGGTTACTTTGGATGCGATATTGGGGTATTTTTCAATAAAGTGATTATATCTTTCTTTAGCCGTAAATGAATGATTGTTTATTAAGCGTCTCTGCCATGAAACAAGTGCTTTTTGAGACATAATTCTAAAAAGTTTTTCAACCTTTGGCAATGTGTCATATAAGGCCATTTTATCTTGTTTATCGATTAATAATACTGTGCTATCTTCTAAGGCTTGAATATTTAAATTAGAAGGTGTTTGGTTCATAAAGCTATCAATATCCATAAGCCACCAATCTTTAGCTGCAAAATATAAAGTGTTTTCTTTACCTTTTACATCTATATTAAAAATTCTAAAACAGCCCTCTAACACAAAGCCTTCAAACTTGCAAATTTTACCTTGAGTTAACAGAAAGTCTTTTTTTTTAATAGACTTCGTATAAAACGATTTACAGAATTCTTCTATTTCTGTTTTAGAAAATGCTACATTTTTAGATATGTTTCTTACTAATAAATCGTTAATCATCTATTATTATTCTAATGGTTTTATTAAAAATATGTCTGATAAAAAGGCAAACCTAATATTATATTTTTTAATTGAAACGTCATCAAAAATACATTTTATTATAAAATTTAATATGCATATTTTTTGGGTTTAGCACAGAGCTCTATAAAGAATTTATGTTGAAAAATTTTAATGTTAAATTCGATTTTAATTTCGTGTATTCTAAAATAGAAAAAATAGTCACTCAATTTTTACTGCTTTTTGCCAAAAAAAACCTCAATACTCAAAGCTATTTATTTTGAAAGTTTTTTGTAATTATAAATAGACAGAATTGGATAACATATGGTTTAAAGCAAAGAAAGTTGCTACCTCATGCTTAAAGCTTTTTATAAAGTTGCCTTATGTGCTGCTTTAAATTTTTGCCTATACTTAGAAGGTGTTGTTTTGTTGAATTTTAAAAACTGCCTGTGAAAAAAAGACAATGATTCGTAACCACAGGTAAAACAAATTTCGGTAACAGACCAATCTGTATCGATTAATAATTTACTGGCAACTTGAATGCGATACTCATTCAAAAAAGTAAAAAAAGGTCTATTCATCATTTTACTGAAAAAACGAGAAAATGATTGTTCAGACATATTTATAAGTTTAGAAACATCTTTTAAGTAAATTTTTTTTTGATAATTTTTATCTACAAATTGATGAATAATACGCATTCTAGTAGTGTATTCGTTAGGCAAATCATCTATAAAACTTCTTTCAGAAATAAAACTATATTCCATTTTAGATAAGTTTACGAGTATCTTTTGTAGATTTAAATAGAGACTTGTATCGTCTAATAAAATCATTTTTTTTATTTCTGGTAGTATTTTTATAACATCATCTTTTTTAAAAATAACGCCCTTACTAGCATCTTTTAACAATTTAAAAAGACTTTCTAATTCTGGTACTCTTGAAAAAATTCCTTTATTCCATTGAATTACAATAGACGAAGAATTTCCTTCCTTATCAGAATCATTTTTCCAACAATGAGGTAAATTAGAGCGCAATAACACTAATTCACCTTCTTCATAAGGGCCAACAAAGTTGCCAATAAACTTAGTTCCACTGCTTTTTTCTATATAAGTAAGTTCGTGCTGTGGATGAAAATGCCAAGGGGAATCAAAATTTTTAGCAGAAAACCGAAAAGCTAATATTGACTTTCTGTCTGTTAGAGGAACTTTTTCAAAAAATGCATCCATAGACCTTATTTTAACGTGAAAAGCTAAATATACAAATTATAGTAACATAATAGTGTAGTAAATTGCAAAAAAAAGAGGATAGGATACTTCTACAAATACGAAATCTTTGCGTAAACCTAGATCTAATCGATATCAAATTAAATTGGTGAATTATGAAAATAAGTGAATTTCCAGATCCTTTTAAAAAAGAAAGAGAAGAAAAAGGGTACGATTCTATAAACGATCAAAACGATCCTGCAATGGTAATTTTAGGACATAAAAATGTTCGTAAATGTGCACATCAGTGGCAAACTTTTCAATCGGGTGCAAAACCTGGTCGAATTGTAATTCCATCCGAAGTAAATATTAGAGATACCAGACAAATTCCTTTTGAGGTAGATCCGCCAGAACATAAATCTTACAGAAACCTTTTAGAAGATTGGTTTAAAAGACCTTTACAAGAAGATTATAAAAATAAATTAACAGCACAAATAGAAAATATTGTAGATGAAGTTTTAAATAAAGACACAATAGAAGTTGTGGGCGATTTTTCTTTACCTCTACAATCTAGAGCTTTAACTTTATTATTAAACATACCATATGCTGAAGCAGATTTATGGATTTCTTGGGGCACACATGTTTTTAGAAGCGACGATTCTGCTTTAGATGCAAACAAAGCCAATATTTTATACAATTATATAGATGCTAAAATAGACGATGCTATAGAAAAACCAAGTGATAGTTTATATTCTGTGCTTTTAAATTCTGAAATTGATGGTAGAAAACTTACAAAAGAAGAAGTAAAAGGAGTTATCATTTTAACCTTTGCAGGAGGTAGAGATACTGTAATTAATGCTGTTGCCAACTCTATTGCGTACTTTTCAGAACATCCTAATTCGTTAAAAGCATTAAAAGAAAATCCAGCAATGATTAATAATGCTGTTGAAGAATTGGTGCTTTATTTTACACCTCTTACACAGATGGGTAGAGTTGCCACCAAAGACACTCAAGTTTGCGAACACGCAGTAAAAGCAGATAGTAGAATTGCTTTAAACTGGGCATCTGCAAACAGAGACGAAAGTGTTTTCGAAAATCCGAACGAGGTTGTTTTAGACAGAAAAGTAAATCCGCATGTAAGCTTTGGTTTTGGTACACACAATTGTTTAGGAGCTACACATGCGCGTCAAATTTTAAGAATATTACTTGCTACTTTATCAGAAAAAGTAACCGAAATAAAAATAGTAGCAGCAAAAGAAAACATAGAAGATTTAGGCAAGTTTAAAAGAAAAGTGGGTTTCGATTCTCTAAAAGTACAATTTAAAAAATAACAAAAATGGCAAAAATTACATTTATAACTTCAGACAGTGAAACAGTAACTCTAGAAGCAACTTCTGGTTCTGTAATGGAATTAGCAGTAAACAATAACATTAAAGGAATTGATGGCGATTGTGGAGGCGTTTGCTCTTGCGCAACTTGCCACGTTCACGTAGCTCCAGAAGATTTTAATAAAACTGGTGCACCTAACGAAATGGAAAACGACATGTTAGAATTCGATGATTTAACAAACGAATACAGTCGTCTTTCTTGTCAATTACAAGTTAGCGAAGAATTAGACGGAATTGTTTTAAAAGTGGCTAAATAATTTTTGTTGATGTTAGAAACTGCAAATAAAATTTGTGTAGTAATTGGTGCTAGCCACGCAGGTGTAAACTTTGCTTTTAATTTAAGAAAAGAAGGTTGGCAAGGAGAAATTATTTTGTTTGATATCGATAAAAACACACCTTATCACAGACCTCCTTTATCTAAATCGTATATTATTAATGGCGATTTAAATAGCAATCTTTTAAAGCCAATTGAAGCTTACCAAAAAGAAAACATCACTTTACAATTGGGTAAAAAAGTTACCAATATCAATAGAGATTTAAAAAGCATTTCTATCGAAAATGAAGCTAATCAAAAATATGATAAATTAGTTATTGCAACTGGTGCAAGTCCTTTAATTCCAAATATTAGAGGTATTGAAGAAGCTCATAATTTATTTGCAATGCGAACTGCTGCAGATGCTATAAATATTAAAAATGCTTTAGAAACATCAACAGAAAAAAGAGTAGTAATTATTGGTGGTGGTTATATTGGTTTAGAAACAGCAGCTTCATTAAAAAAATAGGAGCTTCTGTAACCGTTTTAGAAAGAGAGTCTAGAGTTTTAGAAAGAGTAACAGCACCTTTATTGTCTGAATATTTTATGGATTTACATCAAGAAAACGAGGTAAATATTCGTACACATAAAAATGTAATTTCTATAAAAAATGAAGGCAATTATAACACTGTTTTTTGTGATGATAACACTCATTTTGAAGCAGATCTTGTAATTGTTGGAGTTGGTATTCGTATAAATACGGAGTTAGCGCAAAAAGCTGATTTAACCATAGAAAACGGAATTAAAGTAAACGAATTTACACAAACAAACGATGCAAACATCTATGCAATTGGCGATTGTACTTTACATTACAACCCTCATTATAATAAATATATTCGTTTAGAATCTGTACAGAATGCCGTAGATCAAAGTAAAATTGCTGCTGCATCAATTTGTGGTAAAAGCATTATTTATGATACAATTCCTTGGTTTTGGTCAGATCAATATGATGTTAAATTGCAAATGGTAGGTTTATCAAATGGTTATAATGAAGTGCTATTAAGAAAAGAAGAAACAGAAAACACCTGTTTTTCTATTTGGTATTTTAAAAATGATGAATTATTAGCAGTAGACGCCATTAATAATGCTAAAGCTTACGTGTTAGGAACACGTTTTATAAAAGGAAAACAAAAAATTAATAAATCGAAACTAGTTGATGTTTCCATACCAATGAAACCCAACAGTTTTTTATAAAAAATAGAATGAGTTTACAATCAAAATCTGCCATTGCAACAGGAGATGGAAAGTTTATCATAGACACCATAACAATTGCAAACCCAAAAGAAGACGAAATTATTGTAAAAATAAAAGCGGCAGGTTTATGCCATACAGACCACGACTCTTTAACTTGGGGTAAAGCCATTATTTTAGGGCATGAAGGTGCAGGAATTATAGCACAAATTGGTACCAATGTTACCGATTTTAATGTGGGTGATAAAGTTATTTTAAACTGGGCAACTCCTTGTATGAAATGCTTTCAATGCCAAGAAGGAAACCAACATATTTGCGAAAACAATTCTCCTGTAACTGCTGGCGGAAATGGTTACACACCTGGCCACGCACATTTAGAAGGATCAAAATGGAAAAACGAACCTATAGAACGTTCTTTTAATATTGGTACCATTGCAGAATACGCACTAGTTAAAGCATCAGCTTGTGTAAAATTAGAATCAGAAATGCCAATGCCATCTGCAAGTATAATTAGTTGTGGTGTAATAACAGGTTATGGTTCTGCTGTAAATACCGCAAAAGTAACAGCAGGTAGTTCTGCTGTAATTCTTGGAACTGGTGGTGTAGGATTAAATGTAATTCAGGGTGCAAAAATATCTGGAGCATCAAAAATAATTGCTATTGATATTAATCCTGAACGTTTAGAAATGGCCAAACAATTTGGAGCAACACATACCATTTTAGCAAATAAAGATGATGTTGGTTTGATGAACGCATCAGAAGAAGTAAAAAAAATGACAAATGGCAGAGGAGCAGATTTTGCTTTTGAGTGTACAGCAATTCCTGCTTTAGGTGCTGCACCATTAGCCATGATTAGAAATGCAGGTACAGCTGTTCAAGTAAGTGGAATTGAAGAAACCATTTCTATAGACATGAATTTGTTTGAGTGGGATAAAATTTACATCAATCCATTGTATGGTAAATGCAGACCGCAAATCGATTTTCCAAAATTGGTAGATTTATACGATAAAGGTGATTTGCTATTAGATGAAATGATCACCAAAACGTATCCTATAGAAGATTTACAACAAGCTTTTGATGATATGTTGGCTGGTAGAAATGCAAAAGGTGTAATTGTTTTTGATTAAAAATAATCTAAATATGAAAATTCAAAGTAGCAAGTGCATCAAAAGAAGACAGAACTGCATACATAGATTACATAAGAACTTATAAATTAGAAGATAAAAACTAAAAAAATTACCATTCTATTATGAAAATAAAAACATCCATTTTACTTTTTACTTTTTGCTGTTGCTATCACTTTTTTACTGCTCAAGAAGTAGAACTTTTAAAAAACTGGAAGTTCAGTAATTACGATTATGGTGCTGCTTTTCAAGAAAATTTCGATGATTCTAATTGGGATAAAGTAACTGTACCTCACGATTGGGCCGTAAAACAAGATTTTGATTTTGCGCACGATGTTCAGTTAACCATGGTAATACAAGATGGAGAAACACAACCTAGATACAGAACAGGTAGATCTGGAGCTTTACCTTATGTGGGTATTGGTTGGTACAGAACAAACTACTCAGTTTCTAAAGCTGATTTAGCAGAAAAAGTTCAGTTGCTTTTTGATGGTGCCATGAGCAATGCAAAAGTATATGTAAATGGAAATTATGTAGGCGAAAGACCTTTTGGATATATTTCTTTTTATTTTGATATCACCAAATATTTAAAAGCAGGAGACAATTCAATCGCAGTTCGATTAGAAAATTTTAACAGTCAATCTCGCTGGTATCCAGGAGCTGGTTTGTACAGAAAAGTTTCTGTTATTAAAACCAATAAAACCCACGTTAAAACTTGGGGAACTTTTGTAACAACACCTATCATTGAAAAGAAATTTGCAAAAGTACATGTAGATGTAGAGGTTTTAGGTTCTGGAAATTACACCATGGTAAATGAAATAATTTCTTCGGATGGAAAAATTGTTGCAAAAAAATCAAAAGAAATTACACTGCACAAAAACACTAAAATCACAGCAGATTTAGAGGTTAAAAAACCAAAACTTTGGGATATTCAATCGCCAAATTTATACAAGCTAAAAACAAGTATTTTAAAAAATGACAAAATTATAAACACCTATAATACCACTTTCGGAATTCGAAAAATCCGTTTTGAGGTTGATGGTTTCTATTTAAATGATAAAAAAGTAAAGTTTAAAGGTGTAAACATGCATCATGATTTAGGTCCTGTTGGTGCTGCTTTTCATAAAGAATTGTTTGTGCGTCAAATGAAAAAAATGAAAGAAATGGGTGTAAATTCCATTCGTTTTTCTCATAATCCTCCTGCTCCAGAAGCCTTAGATATCTGCGATAAAATGGGAATTTTAGCTATAGATGAAGCTTTTGATGAATGGCAAATTGGTAAAGTTATGAATGGTTATGCTTTGCATTTTGACAAATGGTCTAAAAAAGATTTATCAGATATGATTGTAAGAGATCGTAATCATCCATCCATTATTATGTGGAGTATTGGTAACGAAATTTTAGAACAATACAGAAAAGATCCAAAAGATATTACTGGCTATTTAAACAAAATTGTAAAATCTTTAGATACCACTCGTGCAACAACTGCTGGTTTTAATTCTTCTGTAGGTGCATTAAGAAGTAAAATGGCACACACAGTAGACGTTGCTGGGTTTAATTATAAACCAGGAATTTACCATCAAATAAGAAAAGAATACCCAAATTTAAAGTTTTATGCCAGCGAAACTGGTGGTGCTGTAAGTGTTAGAAATAGCTATAAATTCCCTGTTGTTTTTGATACCTTACACAACAAAAGAGGGAATTCTTTAAACACAAAAGTGTACAAAGATGGTTATCCAGGTAATTACGAAACTACCAATGTTCCTTGGGGATATCCTGCATACAAAGAGTTTGTGGCTTTAGAAAAAAACACTTCTGTTTATGGAGAATTCGTTTGGACTGGTTATGATTATTTAGGTGAACCTTCTCCATATCATGATGCAAAATCGAGAAGTTCTTATTTTGCACCTGTAGATTTTATCGGTTTAGAAAAAGATAAATTCTACTTATACCAAACCCAATGGAAAAAGGATAAAGATGTATTGCATTTCTTTCCTCATTGGAGTTTACCAGACACAATGAAAGGCAAAGAAATTCCTGTGGTTTGTTATACTTCTTTTGATAAAGCTGAACTTTTTATCAACGGAAAAAGTTATGGCATACAAACTAAAAAAACCATAAAAAAACACAGTTACGAAAACAACTCAATAGCAAAACCTGCTTCTGGTGGTGGAAATTGGGATTTATTTAAAGCCTATGCCATTGTTTGGGATGATGTTATTTATCAACCAGGAGAAGCAAAAATTATAGCTTATAATAAAAAAGGAAAATCTGTTGCTGAGGTAAAAAGAGTTACTGCTTCTGCACCTCATAAAATAGAAATAAAACCAGAATTATCGAGTATTAAAAATGGGGAAGTTGGGGTGTATATCGTTTCTGTTTTAGATAAAAATGGCAACTTATGTGTAAACTATAATAAAAACATGAACATTTTGGTAAATGGTGCAGCTACATTTTTAGCTGCAGGAAATGGAGACCCAACCAATATGCAAAACCTTTCTAAACCCACTCGAAAATTCTTTAATGGTCAAGCTGCTATTTTTGTAAAATCGAATAAAAAAGGGATTGTTTCTGTGGATGTAAAATCGGATCAATTGCAGCAAGTAAATTCATCATTAATTGTAGAATAAGAAAATTATGGCATCAAGTTTTAGAACAATCGAACTTTCAGATTCTATTTTTGAATCGCAAAACTTACGCTTTTTAACCGTTAAAACTGCAAATTTAAAAGGTAGAGGAGACATTTGTTTGTACGTACCACAAGTGGATGAGAACGTCGATAATCTACCAATTTACATCCTTTTGCATGGCGTTTATGGCAGTGCTTGGATTTGGGCAATGAAAGGTGGTGCTCATAAAACTGCGGCAAAATTAATAGAAAATAAAACCATAAAACCAGCCATTATTGCAATGCCTTCTGATGGACTTTGGGGAGATGGTTCTGCATACTTTTCTCATCATCAAAAAAACTTTGATAATTGGATTGTTAATGATGTAGTTACTGCTGTAAAAGAAAACATTCCTGAAGCAAAAAATTCAACATCAACTTGCATTGGTGGTTTATCTATGGGAGGTTATGGAGCTTTAGCTTTAGGTGGTAGATTTCCAGAGAAATTTAAAGCCATTTCTGGGCATAGTTCTATAACAAAATTAGAGCAAATGGCACTGTTTGTAGAAGAACCTTTAGAAGCCTATCAAAAAGAAGCAAAGTTTCCTGATGTGATTGATATTTTAAAAGAAAACAAATCAAAAATTCCACCTTTTCGTTTTGATTGTGGTAAAACTGATGAACTTATTGAACCAAACAGGTTATTACATCAACAGTTAAAAGAGACTGGAATCAATCATATTTACGAAGAATTTGATGGTGGACACGAATGGCCTTATTGGATTAAACATCTAGAAAAAACCCTAGTTTTCTTTGATAAAAATACTCCCAATCATTTATGTATTTGATTGTTTTTTATCAATAATAAACTTCTAAAACTTTAGCGGCATCTGCTGTTAGTGTTATATGTTTTAACGAAGCTGGTAGCAATAAAGTTTCTCCTTGTTGAATGGTGTATGTTTGCTTATTACATTCTAAATCTAAAGAGCCTTCTACACACATATAAATTACAAAAGAGTCAATTTCTGAATAATCTTTAGTAACTGTAGCATCGATATCTAGAATGTTAGTTCTAAAATAAGGAGAGTGCACTAATTTATTTGATGTGTTTTTTTCTAAATTATAATCGGTTTTATAAGAATCATGTACTTCATAATCTAATACATCCATAGCCATTTCTGTATGCAATTCTCTTTTTTCACCTGTTTTAGCATCTACCCTATCATAATCATAAATTCGATAGGTAATATTAGAAGTTTGCTGAATTTCGGCTAATAAAACCCCAGCACCAATGGCGTGTACTCTTCCTGTAGGAATATAAAAAGTATCGCCTTTATCTACAATTTCGTGATGCATTACCTCAAGAATTGTATTGTTTTCTAGGTGTGTTTTATAACCTTCAGTGGTAATTTTTTTATCAAAACCAACAATTAATTCTGCATTTTCATCAGCTTGCATTACATACCACATTTCGTTTTTTCCAAACGAATTATGACGCTCTTTAGCAACTTCGTTACTTGGGTGTACTTGAATAGATAAAGGTGTTTTAGCATCAATAAATTTAATTAATAAAGGAAATTCTTCTCCAAACTTTTCATAAACAGCATTACCCACAAAATCACCTTTAAACTGGTTGGTTAAATCTCTTAAGGTTTTTCCTTGTAGAGTACCTTCTGCAACTACAGTTTCATCACCAGAAACATCAGAAATTTCCCAAGATTCACCAATGTTTTCTTCTGAATAATTTTTATTTAATTCAGTTTTCAATTTTTCTCCACCCCAAATTCTGTACTTATAAAGCGGTGTAAATTTTAAAGGATATAAATTCATGTTGTTCTGTTTTGTAGAATAATTTCAGGTACAATTTACTATTAAAATTTCTTTTAAGAAATAATAATAAAAATTGATTTTCAATAAATTACGAAAACGTTTTAATAATTCAATTGAAATTGAATATAGGTAATTGGCTTACCAACTTTTAAATATTGGTTTTCGTAAAAAGTTTGTGTTTCTGTAACCTCTTTAGGAGCTCCATCATTTTTATACACATTATGATTAGAATATAAAATGGTATGCCCTTGGCCAGATAATAATCCTAAAGTATACCCATGCATAAACTCAGAGTCTGTTTTTAAATTTACAATACCATTTTCTTTTAAAATATGATGATATTTTTTTAAGAAATTGGCGTTAGTCATTCTGTGTTTGGTACGTTGGTATTTAATTTGTGGATCTGGAAAAGTAATCCAAATTTCAGAAACTTCGTTCTCAGCAAAAATTAAATCAACCAATTCAATTTGAGTTCTTACAAAAGCTACATTTTCAAGATTCTCTTCAAGTGCAGTTTTGGCGCCTCTCCAAAATCGAGCGCCTTTAATGTCAATACCAATATAATTTTTATCAGGATTTTTTCTAGCTAAAGCTACTGTATACTCGCCTTTACCACAACCTAGTTCAACAATTATAGGGTTATTGTTTTTAAAAAAAGAATGCCATTTGCCTTTGTAAGAAAAATTGGAAATTACCTCATCTCTTGTTGGCTGAATGACATTTTTGAACGTTTTGTTTTCTTCAAAACGTTTTAATTTGTTTTTACTTCCCAAGTCGTAAAATTATGCTCTATCTTCTGTTCCTTCGTCTAAAAATCTCTTAGATTCTTTCATCCAGTATGCAAATAACACTAAAAGAACTAATAGAAATAACCAATTTACAGCATTCGATAACCACCAACCTAAATCTGCAGTTGCAAGTTCTAGTCGTAACCATTTAAAAGGTAGAAATAAAACGTCGGTAAATAAACTACCAATCCATCTAAAAATATTGCTTGCTATCATAACTTAAGTATCTTTACGCTGCAAAAATAATAAAAGAAAAGATGTTAGCCAATTTTTTAAACAAATCTAAACCTATCAATTTTATTGGTGTGTTGGTTTTTTTCTTAGTTGGGGTGTTTTATACTGTTTTTTTTGATGGTTTTACGTCAGATAAACTCGTAAAGAGCATCACTTTAACCCTCTTTTTTTTAATTATCTTTTTTATTTTTAACTTTATTAATGGCAAAAATAGCCTCACGTTTGATAACTCTTATGCCTATTTTTTGTTTGTTTTATTGATGCTTAGTATGGTATCTGTGTTAATTGAATATGCAATTTTAGTTCAAACAATCGTTTACCTACTATTTTTGAGAAAAATTTACAGTTTACGCTCATCCAAAAAAATTATAGAAAAGTTTTTTGATAGTGGTTTTTGGTTGAGCATCCTTTTTATTTTAGAACCTTTTTCTATTTTATTTCTAATCTTAGTTTATGTAGCAATTTATACACACCATAAAATTACAATTCAATCTCTTCTTGTACCTATTTTTGGTTTTATTACCCCATTAATCATTTATTGTACCTACCTTTTTTGGAACAATAGCCTAGATACATTTACAGCGCATTTTATTTTTGATTTTATTTTTGATATTCAGTTTTACACACAAACAAAATATTTTTGGTTTATAAACAGTGCTTTATTTTTTACCATTTTATCGCTGTTATTAAAATCCATAAAAGCTTTATCTATTAATAATACGTTTAGAAAAAGTTGGATAGTGTTGCTTACCAATTTTACGATAGTTGTTGTTTTTTTATCTTATATACCAGAAAAAAAAGGTTCAGAATTGGTTTATATGTTTTTACCAATGGCAATTATTTTGGCAAACGGTGTAGAACTGATTCAGAAAAAAATAATTAAAGATAGCATTCTTTATATGTTTTTAGTTGCAGCTATTACTGTGCATTATTTCTTATAATTTTTGCCCAAAAGCCAAATCTCCAGCATCTCCCAAACCAGGTACTATGTATCCTTTTTCGTTCAATTCGTTATCAATGGCAGCAATCCATAAGTGTGTGTTTTCTGGAAACTTATCTTTAATAAACTCAATTCCGCTTTTAGCACCAATAACTGCTACAATATGAATTTCTTTGGGAATTCCTGTTTTTTTAAGAGCTTCATAAACCGTTACTAAAGATTGGCCAGTAGCTAACATTGGATCTGCCAATAATAATGTTTTGTTTGCTATTTCTGGGGATGCTAAATACTCTACAAGAATGTTAAACTCAGCATCGTTATTTGGGTGATGACGATAGGCAGAAATAAAGGCATTTTCTACATCATCAAAATAATTTAATAATCCTTGATGCAAAGGTAAACCTGCTCTTAAAACCGAACACAACACTAGGTTATTATTCATTAAATGCAGCTTACTAAAACCAAGAGGAGTTTTAATATTTTTTTCTGAGTAAGATAATTCTTTGCTTAATTCATAGCCTAAAACTTCACCAATTCTCTCAATATTTCTTCGAAATCGAAGTGAGTCTTTTTGAATTTTTTGATCTCTAATTTCTGCAATAAATTTATTTAAAATAGAGTTGTTTTTTCCTACATAATGTATCCTCATAGTGTCTAAATTGTAAAACAAATATAATTTAATACCTCAAAATTTGTATCTTGCTACCAGATTTTATTATTATTTTCATCAATAACCAACTTAAAATCAACTAACCTAAGTAAAAGAGTTTCATTATTTTTTTGGAACTCTTTTTTTATGCGTAACTAAAAAAACATCAAATAAAACTTATCTTTGTTGCTCATTTAAAACAATGTTTGTATGATTCAATCTATGACTGGTTACGGAAAATCGGTATTGCAATTACCAACCAAAAAAGTAACCATAGAAATAAAATCTTTAAACAGTAAAAATTTAGATTTAAACGTTAGAATTCCTTCTTATTACAAAGAAAAAGAGCTTTCTGTACGTAAAAAGCTGGCAAAATCTTTAATGAGAGGTAAAGTTGATTTTTCAATTTTTGTAGAAATCACTGCAGATGAAACTTCTACAACAGTAAATAAAAGTGTTGTAAAAAATTATGTAGAACAGTTAAGAAATACACTTTTTATTGGGTCTGAAGATGATGTTGAGTTGCTAAAAATGGCAATTACAATGCCAGATGCTTTAAAAACTGAGCGAGAAGAATTAGATGAAAATGAATGGAACTTGATTGATAAAGGTATTGATGAAGCCATTTTAGAAATTGTGCAATACAGACTAGATGAAGCCAAATCTTTAGAAATAGATTTTAAGCAGAGAGTAGAAAATATTAAAAAATATTTAGAAGAGGTTAAAGCTTTAGATACAGATAGAATTAAAAATGTAAAAACGCGTTTACAAAAAGCCATCGAAGATTTAAAAGTAGAAACTGATGAAAATCGTTTTGAGCAAGAATTGATTTATTATCTAGAAAAATTAGACATCAACGAAGAAAAAGTGCGTTTAGCAAATCATTTAGATTACTTTTTAGAAACTTTAGACACGCCAGATTCTAATGGAAAAAAATTAGGATTTATTATTCAAGAAATGGGACGAGAAATAAACACCACTGGTTCTAAAGCCAATTTTGCACCCATGCAAAAAGCAGTTATTCAAATGAAAAACGAATTAGAGCAAATCAAAGAACAGATTTTAAATGTACTCTAATGAAATTAAAGTAAGTTGAATTTATTTCAGCTTCCAATAATATTAACAAGATGCTGAAACAAGTTCAGCATAACAAAATTAATTATGAAAAATGATTTTGTAGGAAAATTATTTGTGTTTTCAGCACCTTCTGGTTCTGGTAAAACTACGATTGTTCGCCATTTATTGAATCAAGAAAAATTTAACCTAGCCTTTTCTATATCAGCTACTTCAAGAGCTCCTAGAGGTAACGAAAAAAATGGAGTAGATTATTATTTTATCTCTTTAAAAGAGTTTAAAAACCATATAAAAAGTAATAATTTTTTAGAATGGGAAGAGGTGTATAGAGATAATTTTTATGGGACTTTAAAAACAGAAGTAGAGCGAATTTGGGCACAAAAAAAACACGTTATTTTTGATATTGATGTAGCTGGTGGTTTGCGAATTAAGAAAAAATTTCCAGAAAAAACCTTATCTGTTTTTGTAAAACCACCAAGTATAGATGAGTTGAAGATTCGTTTAAAAAAACGATCTACAGAAAGTGAAGACAAAATAAATATGCGAATTGCAAAAGCATCTGTAGAATTGGCAACTGCACCTCAGTTTGATAAAATTATTAAAAATTACGAATTAGATGTTGCCTTAAAGGAAGCAGAAGACTTGGTTAGTGATTTTTTAGATTTAAAATAAAACAAAAAAATAGAGTAGAAAGAAAAGATTAATGAGAAATTAGTAGTAATTAAAAGGTTTATTTTCCTTTATTTTTTTCTATCATCTTCAAAAGAAAAATGAGTAAAATCGGTTTATATTTTGGTACATTTAATCCAATACATGTTGGGCACTTAATTATTGCCAATCATTTGGTAGAAAATTCTGATTTAGAAGAGATTTGGATGGTGGTAACACCTCATAATCCTTTTAAAAAGAAAAGTTCTTTGCTAGAAAATCATCATCGATTTGAACTGGTGTATAGAGCAACAGAAAATTATATCAAAATTAAACCATCAGATATTGAGTTTAAATTGCCTCAGCCCAATTATACAGTACATACCTTGGCGCATATTGCTGAAAAATATCCGAATAAAGAATTTAGCTTAATTATGGGTGAAGATAATTTGAAAAGTTTTCATAAGTGGAAAAATTACGAAACTATTTTAGAGCATCATCACATTTACGTATATCCGAGAATTGCTGATGGAAATGTAGAACATCAATTTAAAAATCATCCGAAAATTCATAAAATTGATGCACCAATTATGCAACTCTCATCAACAATGATTCGAAAAGGAATTAAAGAAAAAAAGAACGTAAAACCACTATTAACTGAAGCTGTTTGGGAATATATAGACGAAATGAATTTTTATAAAAAATAGTTTCGTTATTTTTAAATATTCAAACCTTTATTTAAGATTTCTGCATAGTTAATTCAGATGGCATTGAATTTATAGGTACTAAACCAAAAAGTGTGTAAGTAAAGTTATTCTGAAATTTTTCTAGAGCAATCTTTGAATTGCTCCATGAGG